>JAURLR010000181.1 GCA_030831135.1 Alphaproteobacteria bacterium | reverse complement strand
CGCTCTTCCTTGACGACCTGCACCAGCAGAATCTGTCGCCGTTTGATGACTTCCTGAATTTTGTAACTGCGTGTCAGTTTGCGCAGCCGCTTGCGATGGGCATCGGCCAGTTCATGGATGTCTTCATCATCGGGTTCACTGACGGCGTGCGCGTCGCCCTCGGACTCCGCGTGTTCGCCGTCGGATTCGGCATGTTCGGGCGCGTCGTCGTCCTCGTCGTCATCGGAATGCGATTCCTCCGCGAGCAGCTTCTCGCGATCTTCGACGGGGATCTGGTAGTAGTCGGGATGGATTTCGCTGAACGCCAGGAAGCCATGGCGATTGCCGCCAAAGTCGACAAAGGCCGCCTGTAGTGAGGGTTCCACCCGGGTCACCTTGGCCAGATAGATATTACTCTTGATCTGGCGCTTGGTGGAGGTTTCGTAATCGTATTCGAGGAGGTCGTTGCCGTCTGCGACCACAACCCGGGTTTCTTCGGGGTGGGTGGCGTCGATAAGCATGCGCTTTGGCATGAGATTTTCCCTGCGGAAATCCAGATTCCATGCCCTGCGAACGAGGGGCATGGGTGGTCCCGCATTGGTCGAACCCTGCATCGGAACCTGTACCGTCGAACGGGCGTGTTGCACCAGGACGGCAGGTTTTGTCCGATTGCCCGTACGCCTGTTGCCCAGGGCACGGTGGCTTCGAAGTTGGACAAACCGCTTTTCAATTCTGAGCGCTGTTGAAACCAGATGCAGAGGCGGCCGAGACAATCTCTCGGGAGCAACGCATTCTGGTCGCAAACCACGCACAGCGACGTCGAATCGCGGGTGTTCGCGACCTCACCATAGCTTTCACCAACAACTTCCACAATGGACAGATTGCAAAAAGGGAGAAGCGATTGTGAGTTGCAGCGGATCGGTTTGTAACGATATATGATTCAGCGATGTCTTTGATTCTGAAACAAATCTCACCGCGTTGCCTTTGGTTCCGCAGGTTGTGCGCCGCCATTCTGGCTGGCTTTGTCCTGGTTGGGGCCGGGCTGCCAGTGCAGGCCTCCGGATTGGAGGTCAGGGATATCAGAATCGGTATTCATGATGGTGCCACGCGCTTTGTGGTGGATCTGAGCGACAAGGTCGAACCGCGCGTTTTTGGCCTTCCGGACCCCTTTCGGGTTGTCATCGACCTGCCGGAGGTGAATTTCCTGCTTCCCGAAGAACGTATCGGGGACGGTGCCGGCCTAATCGAGAAATTGCGTTATGGGCTGTTTCGGCCCGGAACGAGCCGGTTTGTTCTCGACCTCAAGACACCGGCGAAAATCTCCAAGCAATTCCTGTTGCGCCCGGATGGTGGCAAGCCGTGGCGGCTGGTCCTCGATATTGTTCCGACCTCGCGTGACGACTTCATAGTGGCAATGCGCCCGAGTGCTGCAACCGCACCGCGTGTTGCGTCACAGCCGCCGCCACCGCCACTGTCGCGCCCGCCGAATGAGAAGCCGGTTGTGGTCATTGACGCCGGGCATGGCGGGGTCGATCCCGGTGCGATTGGCGTCTCAGGGGTCTATGAAAAGAAGATTGCGCTCGATTATTCACGGGAAGTGGCAAAACGCCTGCGTGATACGGGGCTGTATGAAGTGGTGATGACCCGCGACCGGGATATTTTCCTGCCATTGCGCGAGCGGGTGCGCATCGCGCGCGCCGCCGGGGCGGACCTGTTCCTCTCCATTCATGCCAACACCCACCCGAAACGGTCGACAAACGGCTTTTCGGTCTACACCTTGTCCAACAACGCATCGGACAAGGAAGCCGCTGCGCTTGCGGCACTTGAAAACAAGTCTGACGTGATCGGCGGTGTTGATCTGGGTGATTACAGCGACGACGTTCAGAATATTCTGATCGACTTTGCGCAGGCCAAGACCAACGAATTGTCGGTCAAATTCGCCCGGGGAAATCTGGTCGGCGAGATTGGTCAGCGCGCCCGGCTGTTGGGCCGTCCTTGGCGATCAGCCGGTTTTGCCGTGCTGAAGGCCCCCGATGTGCCTTCTGTCCTTCTTGAATTGGGATATATCTCCAATCCGGCGGAAGAGCGGTTGCTGTTGTCCCCGGCGCACCGGGAAAAGATGTCAGCTGCCATTGTGCGCGCGGTCGGAAATTATTTTGCGGAGACGCAGAACGCACGCCTTTAGGGTTGGTTTGGCTTTCGGCAACTT
Organism: Alphaproteobacteria bacterium; assembly: GCA_030831135.1. Classification (GTDB taxonomy): domain Bacteria; phylum Pseudomonadota; class Alphaproteobacteria; order UBA6615; family UBA6615; genus JABJAG01. The sequence continues at coordinate 8,684 of JAURLR010000181.1, read as the reverse complement.
TTCATTGCCACAATCGTTACATATTTCAGGGTTATTGCATCGGGCGGTCCGGTTATGCTGTGCGCCGTGAATGGGTTTGGATAAGAGCATGCTGCGTCTTCTGGGATATCTGACAGGGTTTTTCCTCCTGTGTGGCCTGCTGGCTGTCGGTGGAGTGTTCTGGGTGTTCTGGAAGTATGGTCAGGATCTTCCGGACTACACCCAGTTGGAAAACTATGCGCCGCCGATCACCACGCGCGTTCATGCCGGGGATGGCAGTCTGCTGGCTGAATACGCAGTTCAACGCCGCGTCTTTGTTCCCATATCGACCGTTCCCAATCTCGTGCGCGACGCCTTTCTTGTGGCAGAAGACAAGAATTTCTACACCCATCCCGGCATCGATCCGATGGGGATCGCGCGCGCCATGGTCACCAATGTCAAGAATCTGGGGACCGGTCGTCGGCCCGAAGGCGCATCGACCATCACCCAGCAGGTCGCGCAGAACTTCCTGCTGACGAAGGATGTGTCGATCGAACGCAAAATTCGCGAAGCGATCATCTCTTTCCGGATCGAGCGGGCCTTCTCGAAAGATCAGATTCTCGAACTCTATCTGAATGAAATCTATCTTGGCTTCGGGGCTTACGGCGTGGCCTCGGCGAGTTTGAATTATTTCGGAAAGCCCCTGAGCCAGCTGTCAGCCGATGAGGCCGCCTTCCTGGCCGCACTCCCCAAGGCACCGAACAACTACAACCCCGTGCGAAATCAGGCGGCGGCGGTCGCGCGGCGCAACTATGTGCTGGGCCGCATGGCTGAAGATGGTGTGATTTCCGAAGCGGAAGCATCCGAACTCAGCAAGGGTCCGATCCGTGTTGTAAGTGCCAGTGATGCAGACGTTATCGAAGCGCCCTATTTTGCCGAGGATGTTCGTCGTGAGCTGGCGGAGCGCGTGGGTGACGACGGTCTTTACAAGGGTGGCCTGTCTGTACGGACGACACTGGACCCCCGTCTACAGCGCATTGCACAGAAGGTCTTGCGCGACGGGTTGGTCGCTTATGACCGCCGGCATGGCTGGAGGGGACCGATCACAAGGCTGGACACCGAACGCCCTTGGCAAGAGCAACTGCCCGATGTGGCCGTACCTCCGGGAGCGGGCAACTGGATTCTTGCTGCGGTTATCGACGCGTCGACGGATCAGGCCAGGATCGGTTTTGAAGATGGTGGTGCCGGCACGATTCCGCTTGATGAGCTGAAATGGGCGCGCGCGTGGCAGAAAGGGCAGAAACTTGGTCCGCAGGTCAAATCCGCGCAGGCCGTGCTTACATCTGGCGATGTCGTGCTGGTTTCGCGCAAGACCGAGAAAGCCGACGGTCAGTCCTATCCGGATGGCAGCTATCGTCTGGAGCAGGTTCCCGACATCAATGGCGCCATTGTTGCCATCGACCCCCATACCGGGCGCGTGCTGGCGATGACCGGCGGGCTGGACTTTGCCGAGAGTGAATTCAATCGCGCAACCCAGGCCTGGCGGCAGCCGGGATCGGCATTCAAGCCGTTCGTTTATATGGCCGGGCTCGACAATGGTTTCACCCCCTCAACGCGCATTCTGGATGCACCGTTCGTGATCGACCAGGGAGCGGGCCAGGGAAAGTGGAAACCGGCGAACTACTCCAACAAGTTCTATGGTCCCAGCCCGATGCGGTTGGGGCTCGAGAAATCCCGCAACCTCATGACGGTGCGTCTGGCCCAGACCATCGGCATGGAAGCTGTTGCCAGCCAGGCCGAGCGTCTGGGGGTTGTGGAAAACCTTCCCCGTCATCTGAGCATGTCGATCGGGGCCGGTGAGACAACGCTCATGCGCTTGACGGCGGCCTACGCCATGATCGTGAACGGCGGCAAGAAGATCACCCCGACGCTGATCGACCGAATTCAGGACCGTTCCGGAGCGACCATCTTCCGGCACGACGCGCGGGCTTGCGAGGCTTGCGCGCAGGTGGTCTGGGACGCCCAGACGCCGCCGGTGCTCGATGATCTGCGCGCGCAGGTCATTGATCCGCGGACGGCCTACCAGATGGTGTCTATGCTAAGTGGCGTTGTGGAACGTGGGACCGGTCGCCGGATCGGGGAGCTCGGCTTGCCGCTTGCCGGAAAGACCGGGACCACCAACGATTCGCTGGACACCTGGTTTGTCGGCTTCGCGCCCGATCTGGCCGTCGGTGTTTTTGTGGGTTTTGACGAGCCGCGTTCGCTGGGCAATCAGGAAACCGGTTCTTCTGTTCCGGCCCCGATCTTCAAGGATTTCATGGCGCTGGCCCTGGCGGACAAGTCCGTTGAACCCTTCCGCATACCCTCGGGAATCAAGCTGGTTCGTGTGAATCCCGATACCGGCTATGTGGCAAGGCCAGATGAGAGGTCGAGCATTTTTGAGGCTTTCAAGACTGATACCAACCCACCCGAGCTGGAAAACGATGGCGGAATTCCGGTTCTCGGAGATGGCGCACCTGCTCTTGGCAGCATCGAATCCCGACCACGCCGCGGGATCTACTGACTCGGTTCTTGACCGGGGAAATGGCTGCGTTAGTTTCCCCTGAAACCCATTGCTGCCACCCTGGCTAACGGACAAAATCATGCGTGCGGAATTAAACCAACAGGTCGACGCCATTGAATCTTCGCTCAGTCTCATGCGGAGGCATCTTTGACTGGCCGACGGCCCTTGAACGCCTCGAAGCGCTGAACACGGAAGCCGAGGATCCGAGCCTCTGGGAAAATCAGGAACGCGCCCAGAAGATATTGCGCGATCGGACGCGGCTCGAGAAATCCATCGAGGAGGTCCGCCAACTCGAACAGGAACTCGAAGACGCCACAACACTGATCGAACTGGGGGAGGCCGAGGGTGACAACGATGTGGTCTCCGAAGGGGAGAGCACCATTGCATCTTTGCAGCGACGGGCTGAAAAGCTTGAGCTCGAAAGCCTGCTGTCGGGCGAAGTTGATGGCAATGACTGCTACATCGAGATCAATGCCGGTGCGGGGGGAACCGAATCCCAGGATTGGGCCGAAATGCTGGTGCGCATGTATCTGCGCTGGGCCGAGAGCCACGACTACAAGGTCGAGTGGATTGAGGAAAGTGCGGGGGAAGAAGCCGGTCTGAAATCAGCCACCTTCAAGGTAACCGGGCCGAACGCTTATGGCTGGATGAAAACCGAATCCGGGGTGCATCGGCTTGTTCGCATCTCCCCCTATGACAGCCAGTCGCGGCGCCATACGAGTTTTGCCTCAGCCTGGGTCTATCCGGTCATTGATGACGAGATCGACATCGAGATCGAGGACAAGGACCTGCGGGTGGACACCTATCGCGCGTCCGGTGCCGGGGGGCAGCACGTGAACAAGACCGACAGTGCGGTTCGCCTGACCCATATTCCCACCGGTATCGTGGTGCAGTGCCAGAATGATCGTTCGCAGCATCGCAATCGCGCGCAAGCGATGGCCATGATGCGCGCCCGGTTGTACGAGCACGAATTGCAGAAGCGCGAAGCAGAAGCCCAGGCCGAACAGGATTCAAAAACGGATATTGGCTGGGGCCATCAAATTCGCTCCTACGTCCTGCATCCCTACCAGATGGTGAAAGATCTCCGGACCGGGGTTGAAACGGGCAATGCGCAGGGTGTTCTTGACGGCGATCTGGATCGTTTTCTTGAAGCCTCGCTGGCATCCGCGCTTGGCCGCGATGTTGTCGCCCTTGACGACGGTGATGCGGGTGCGTCGCAGGGGCAGGGGTAAGGCGCAGGTTCGAGGTTTCAGGCCATCGTCATTTTCGGGTCGACAGGTAGATGCCGGGAAGGATGAGCGCCGCGCCGATCAGGTGATAAAGCTGGAGGCTTTCCCCCAGGACGAGCCAGGCCATGAGGGCTGTATATACCGGTGCCAGATAGAGAATCAGGGCTGTCGGACTTGCGCCGAGTGCGCGCTGGATTCGTGCATATCCCAGATAGGCGCCCAGCCCCGGAACGATCGCGACAATCAGAACTGCGATCAGGGTTTCCATGTTGAGTTCCGGCACATCCCCGTTTGCCAGCTCGAGGATATGGAACGGCAGCAGGGCCATGGCCCCATACAGCATTGTGGCTGCAAACCGGACGCGCCCGGGGAGTTGGCTGGGCCGATAGCGCAGCATCACCGAATAGACCGCCCACGAAACGGCCGCCGTCGCGATCCAGAGGTCTCCCGGCACGAGTGAAAGTGTTTGCAAGGCTACAATGTCGCCGCGGAAAACGATCACGAGGACCCCCAGCAGAGACACCAGAATACCGAGTGCCTTCACGCGCCCGAGGGGTTCGCGATAGAGGAGGGTGGCTGCTCCGGCGATGATGATTGGTGCCGTGGCGTAGATCAGTCCGATGTTCGTCGCCGAGGTCGTGTCCGCCCCGACATAGACAAAGGCACCGCAAATTCCCATGCCGAGAATGCCCAGAACAAGCAGATCACGCCATTCGCCCAGAAGTTCGCGGCGGTAGCGCAGCAGATCCGGGCCGATCGCAGGCAGAAACAGGAGAAAGGCCAACCACCAACGCCAGAACGCCAATGCGAAGGGCGGAATGAAATCACTGACGGCGCGCGCGGCGATGATGTTCGTGCTGAACAGCACGGGAACGACAAACAGTAGAATCACGGCCATCTGACGTTCGCGGCTCTCGCTGTCGGGAGATCCGCTCACATTGCTCATGTCCCGGTGCCCGAAACATTCGCGTACCAGTCCTGGGGGAATCCAGCCTGATCCCGTGCTTCGATGTTGAAAGGTGGTTTCAGTGCGCCGCGGAAATGCTTCGCCACCAGCATCTGCCAATATGTTTCCGGGTCTTCTCCAAGCTGGTCGCACACAAAGACGAACCAGCGCTGTCCGATACGGACATGCCCGATCTCGTCCTGATAGACCGTTTTCAGAATATCCGCCGAGACATCATCTTCAACATCTTGCAGCTTGCCGATCATCATCGGTGTGACATCCAGTCCGCGTGCCTCGAGCACAAGGGGGACGATGGCGAGCCGGGCTGCGAGGCTGTCCCGCGTTTCAAGCGCGGCATCCCACAACCCGTCATGCGCGGGCAGGTCGCCATAGGCGGCATCAAAATCGGCCAACCGGTTTGTCAGGAGCGTGAAATGCCGGGCCTCGTCATCGGCCACACTGATCCAGTCGTCAAAGAAGGCGCGTGGCAGGCCCGATTCGGCGAACCGCACGACGATGTCCCAGGCAAGATCGACTGCATTGAGCTCGATATGGGAGAGGGCATGCAGCAATGCGATCCGGCCCGCCGTACCGAGATTGATCTTGCGACGGGGCACCGCTGACGGCTCAAGCAAGGCCGGGCTTTCGGGCCGACCGGGGCGTTCGGGAGCTGATGCAGCGCCGATCGTGGTGATATGTCCGTCGCGCCAAAGTGCGGCAACGTGCCGGGATTGCCGGCACTTTTCGTCAGCATCGACCGTCAGGAGAACCTTTCGAGCAGCCTCTGCGAGCGTATCAAAATCCGTACTCAAAGCGCCTTGGCAGCCTCAAGCACCTCTTCGACATGGCCGGGAACCTTGACCTTGCGCCAGACGTTGCGAACCTTGCCATTGGCATCAATCAGGAATGTTGCGCGCTCGATACCCATGAATTTCTTGCCGTACATGGATTTTTCGACCCAGACGCCATAGCGCTCACACACATCGCCAGCTTCGTCGCTGGCCAGCAGGAACGGCAGTTCATATTTGGCCTTGAAGTTGTCATGGCGTTTGACGCTGTCCTTCGAGACCCCGATGATTTCGGCATCAACCTTTGAGAAATCAGGCATGAGATCGCGAAAGCCGCAGGCTTCCTTGGTGCAGCCCGGTGTGGAATCCTTGGGGTAGAAGTACAGAACGACGGCCTTGCCTTTCAGGTCCTTGAGGCTGACAGAGCCGCCGCCATCGGTCGGCATGGAAAAATCAGGGGCCTTCTCGCCTTCATTCACGCTCATCTTCTCAATCCTCGCTTGCTTCGGTTTCACGCTTGGCACGTATCTGTGCAGCGGGTGTGTCAATCATATCGCTGAAATGGCTGTACGTCAGAGCTGCGATCCGCTGGATCTCCAGTTCCAGGCTATCAAAGCCATCTTTTTGTCCCGCTTCGGCAAGTCGCCGCTTGAGGGGCGGCGGAAAACTGGCCGGATCTGCCGGACCATCGAGCGTCAGGCGGAGCAGGCCCTGCAGCCGTCGCCAGAGGCGTGTGGCTTCAATCAGTTGGTCTGCGGTTTCTTGCGGAATGATCCCCGCGGCGGCGAGGTTGCGGTAGGCGCTCACGGTTCCGGTATCGAGGATATGCGGCTGTTCGTGGGCGTGTCGCAGCTGCAGATACTGCGCGATGAACTCACAATCGACCAGACCGCCCCGCACGTGCTTCACGTTCCAGGGGTTGTCCGTTCCGTTTTCCTTGGCCATGCGTGTGCGCATGTCCGAAACCGAAACCAGAAGATCTTCGGTGGACCGCTCGGCGGTCAGGGCTTCACGTATTGCTGCCTGAATCCGTGTGCCGAACACGTCTGTGGCGCTCACCACCCGAGCGCGGGTCAGCGCCAGATGTTCCCAGGTCCAGGCGCTTTCACGTTGGTAAGCTGCAAAACTTTCCAGGCTGACGGAAAGCGGCCCCGCATTTCCCGACGGCCGCAGGCGCATATCCACCTCATACAACCGGCCTTCACCGGTGAGCGAAGTAATGGCGTTGACCAGTCGCTGTCCCAGCCGTTGATAGTAGTGGGAAATAGAAAGCGGTTTGGGACCATCGGACATGACGGATGTGTCGGCGGCGTCTGACGGTGTGTCATAGAGAAACACCATGTCCAGATCGGAGGTCGCCGACAACTCGCGCCCGCCCAGCTTGCCAAGCCCCAGAACAGCAAAGCCATCCCCCGGACATTGGCCGTGTTGTGCCGTGAATTCCTCTTGAATCGCAGGCAGCAAACCGCGAATGACCGTGTCGGCAATGTCGGAAAAAGCCAGGTCCGCCCGGTCGATGTCACAGGTGTCACGCAAAATCTGAACACCCACCTGGAACTTCGCGTCATTCGCCCAGCGGCGGGCGATGTCGAGCACATCCTGCATATCGCGCGCCCGCGCCATACGCCCGGCGAAATCTTCCGCCATCGTTTCGGCATTGGGCAGTTCATCGAAAAAGCCAAGTTCAAGCACGCCATCGAGCAAAAGCGGGTTTCGGCCCAGCCATTCCGAAAGTCGCGGTGCGCCGCCGACAATTTCGGCCATCAGGGTCAACAGGGGCGGGTTGGCCTGAAACAGCGAGAAGAGCTGTACGCCAGCGGGAAGTCCCGACAGGAAATCATCAAACCTGCGGAACGCCGTATCGGGATTCGATGTTCGCGACAGCGCCTCAAGAATGGCCGGCAGAATTTCTGTCAGAATCTGTCTTGCGCGGGTGCTGCGGACAGCCCTGTAGCGACCATGATGCCATCCTCGTACGGCCGCCGAGATTCCCTCCGGGTCGCTGAAGCCCATCTCGCTGAGCGTTTTGATCGTGTCGGGATGGTCTTCGCCACCGGTAAAGGCCAAAGCGCCGGTGCCACCCAGTGAAGCGGATTCCTCGAACAACTCGGCATAGTGACTCTCGATGGTCCGCAGATGTTTCAGCAGGTCCGTTTCAAAGCCCTCGCGGTCGCGATATCCCATGAACTCGGCAATCGCGTGCAGGCCTTCGTCTGTCTCTGGAAGCGAGTGGGTCTGTTGGTCATCGACCATCTGCAACCGGTGCTCGAGGGTGCGCAGGAATCGGTAGCCCGCGATCATCTCCTGTGCGACCTGTGGCTTGACGCGTTCGGCCTCCACCAGCGCCTCGATGGCCAGGACAGTTTGCGGAATCCGCACCCCCGGATCACGCCCGCCCCATATCAGCTGTTGAGTCTGAGCGAAAAACTCCACTTCGCGAATCCCGCCACGGCCAAGCTTGATGTTGTGCCCCCCGACCGCGACCGTACTGCCCCCCTTATGGGCGTAGATCTGGCGCTTGATCGATTGAATGTCGTCGATTGCCGCGAAATCGAGGTGGCGCCTCCAGATGAACGGCTGAAGAGATCTCAGAAATTGTGCGCCGGCCTGCTTGTCCCCGGCGACAAGCCGGGCCTTGATCATGGCTGCACGTTCCCAGTTCTGACCGAGACTTTCATAGTAGGTCTCTGCCGCGATGGTCGACAGAGCAACCGGGGTCGCACCAGGGTCGGGCCGCAGGCGCAGATCCGTGCGGAAGACATAACCCTCGCCGGTTCGCTCATCCATGGATTTTGCCAGACTCTTGGTAATGCGGATGAAGTGCTGCTGAATTTCATATGGGTCGGCTGCAGGAGCGAGGTCACGATCAAATAGTACGATCAGATCGATATCGCTGGAGTAATTCAGCTCATGGGCACCGAGTTTGCCCATACCCAGAACGATGAAGCCTGAACCCTCTTCGGGTGCCTCGGGGTTGGGAAGATTGAGGATGCCGCGGTTGTGGAGGCCCCTGAGCAAGTGGCTGCTCGCTGTCGAAAGCGCGACCTCGCAAAACTGGCTCAAACGCTGGGTCACGCGTTCGAGGGGCCATGTTCCTGAAAGATCGGCAAGCGCAATCAGCAACGCGACACGCCGCTTGGCGCGCCGCAGCGCAATATCGATATCCTTTGAACTGGCGTCCGGGGCGAGACTGCGCAGGT
>JAURLR010000180.1 GCA_030831135.1 Alphaproteobacteria bacterium | reverse complement strand
GTCTCGCCTTCCAGCCCTTCGCGCCAGAAATGCGCGCTGCGGGACTGCAGTACGCGGTCGAGCGGGACATCAGAGCCCTTATGTGCGTACTCGACTCTCGACAGGCTGACCGCGGCCAGCGTGATGCCGTGATAGGCCTTGTGACGACCGATGATCTTCTTCTTCTCGGGCCGGCCGAGCGCATTGTTGTAATACCAGACGATCTTGATCTGGGTGTCGTTGGCTTCTGAGCCGGAATTGGTGAAAAACACCTTGCCCATATTGCCCGGTGCAATCGAGATCAGCTTTTCGGCGAGATCAATCGCAACTTCGTTGGAGCGATGGGTGAAACCCTGAATATAGGGGAGCTTGAGCATCTGTTCATAGGCGGCTTTGGCAAGGCGTTCCTCGCCAAACCCCAGCGAGGTGCACCACAGGCCTGACATGCCTTCGATGATCTCGTTGCCCTGATCGTCATAGACATAGATACCCTTGCCCTCGTTGACGATGAGCGGGCCGTTTTCCTCATGCGCCTTCAGGTTGGTGAAGGGATGCAGGTAATACTCAATGTCGCGCGCGGCGGCGGAGTTTGGTGCAAAACCGGTGCGATCAGAGGGAGCCATGATTTGTCTCGTTGGTTGGAGTCTTGTGGTGGCGGAACGTTAGGGGCAGAGCCGTTTCGGGGCAAGCACCGTGAATGGAATGCCTCCCATGTGGGCTGCTTCTAGGCGGTTTCGAGCCGCTCGAATTCATCCTTGCCCGCATTGGGGCCAGCCTGCACTTCGATCAGGGACAGGGCGTGATCGTCGGCCGTCGCCAGCGCGTGGGCCGCACCGGCCGGGATCGAGATCGATTCACCGGGTTCGAGCGTGTGTTGTTGCCCATCAAGGGTCACATGTGCGGTGCCTTCCACGATCATCCAGTGCTGTGCGGCATGGCGATGGCGACGCAAACTGACCCGCCCACCGGCATGCAGCGTGATGCGGTTGACGTGGAAGCCGGGGCCCCTGTTCAGGGTCTTGTACCAGCCCCAGGGCCGGTAGACTTCCGGGAAGGTGACGGCCTCGCTGCGTCCTTGCATGCCGAGTTTCTCGACGATGTCGCGGACCTGCTGGACTTCGTCCTTGGGGGCCACGAGGACAGCGTCGGAGGACGCGACCACGACGAAATTCTCAAGCCCGATGGCTGCGACCAATGTGCCATCACTGCGCAGGTAGCAGTCCCGCGAGCCGAGTTGCATGACGTCGCCCACCACGACATTGCCGGATTGATCCTTGGTGCCGATCTCCCAGAGTGCGCGCCATGAGCCGACATCCGACCAGCCCATATCGACGGGGACCATGGCGGCCTTGTCGGTTTTCTCCATCACCGCATAGTCGATGGAGACGGCCGGGGCGTCTTCAAACGCGGCTCTGTCGAGGCGAAAGAAATCGAGATCGGTGGTGCCGGCAGCCAGCGCCTTGCGGGTGGCCGTGGCGATATCGGGCGCGAAACGCTCGATTTCCGTGACCAGCGCATCGGCGCGGAACACGAACATGCCGCTGTTCCAGAAATGGTTGCCGCCGGCCACAAAACCTTCGGCGGTTTGCAGGTCCGGCTTTTCGACGAAGCCGTCGACCCGGCGAACGCCCCCGAAATCGGCAATGGGATCGCCCGCCGCGATATAGCCAAACCCGGTTTCCGGCGCGCGGGGGGTGATCCCGAAGGTCACGAGTTGTCCGGCCCGGGCGGCGTGTGCCGCCGTCATGGCGGCTGCCCGGAAGGCCTCGACATTACGGACCGCGTGGTCCGAGGGCAGGACGAGCATCAGCGCATCCGGGTCGCGTTCGAGCAGCCACAGGGCGGCGGCGGTCAGCGCGGGTGCCGTGTTGCGTCCCACAGGTTCAAGCAGGATGCCCTGGGGCGGGTGGTCTTCGTGGCGCAGTTGCTCGGCCACCATGAAACGATGCTCTTCATTGCAGACCACCATGACCGGCGCGAAGACGTCGGGGTCGAATGCGCGCAATGCGGTTTCCTGCAGCATGGTGTTTTCACCTGCCAGGGGCAGAAACTGCTTGGGATAGTCGCGGCGGCTCATGGGCCACAACCGGGTTCCCGAACCGCCGGACAGGATAACGGGGGTGATCAGACCGTTTGCCAAGATGTCGTCTCCAAAATTCAGACACTTGCTAGCGGGTTTTCGCCCGAACCACTAGAATGTTGTCATGAAAATCAGTGCGATACAGATGAATACGCGCAGCGAGAAGGCCGCAAACCTCGTGCAGGCGCGCGAACTGGCAGCCCATGCTGTGGCGCGTGACCGTCCGGATATGCTGGTCTTGCCGGAGGTCTTTGCCTTCATGGGGGCCTCGGTCGAAGACAAGCGCGCAGCGGCCGAGGAACTACCCGAAATCGGCGGAACAGGCGGTGACGCCTACGAAACCCTGCGGGGGATCGCGCGCGATCACGGCGTTTTCGTCCATGGCGGCAGTTTTGTGGAGCGGGATGGCGATGCGTTCTTTAACACCACCATCGCCTTTGACCGTGATGGCACGGAACTCGCGCGCTACCGCAAGATTCATCTGTTTGATGTCACCACGCCCGATGGCCGCAGCTATCGTGAATCCGACACCTTCGGCGCGGGCCGCGATGTGGTCACCTATGATGCGGACGGAACCACGATCGGGTGCAGCATCTGTTACGATTTGCGCTTTGCCGAATTGTATCGCGCATTGGCCGAAGCGGGGGCGGACATCATCATGGTGCCCGCCGCCTTTACCTTGCAGACGGGCAAGGACCACTGGGAGGTGCTGCTGCGCGCCCGGGCGATCGAAACCCAGACCTTTGTGGTGGCTGCGGCCCAGACCGGAACCTATTTCGAAGGCAATGACGAGCGTGCCAGCTGGGGCCACTCGATGATCGTGAACCCCTGGGGTCACATGATTGCACAGGCCGCCGAAGGTGCCGGGCACACCAGCGCCGATATTGATATGGACTATCTCAAAGATGTGCGTGCGCGCATCCCGGTGGCAAACCACCGGGTGCTGTGAGCAATGGAACAAGGGAAACGGCAATGAAGATCAGACACGAAATCACGCGCGATCATGCGCTTCTGACCGAGTGGCGGCGCGACTTTCATGCTCATCCCGAACTGGCCTTCGAGGAGGAACGTACGTCTGCGCTGGTTGCAGAACGGCTTGAGAGTTTC
>JAURLR010000179.1 GCA_030831135.1 Alphaproteobacteria bacterium | reverse complement strand
CGCAGGTCCTGAATGACGCTGTCATAGGCCTTGTCTGGCCCTTGCTCGAAGATGATTGGCGCGAACTGGATTTCCCGGGCCAGGCATTGTGTCAGGAAGCTGCTGTTTCCGAACACACCCGATAACAGGCCGTGAAGCGGCGTATTGGTTTGAAGGCTGGCGACAAAGCGTTGGGTCGCCGGGTCGTCGTAACCTGCCGCCGATCCAGAAATCCGTTCAAAGCCGCGCGCAATACGCTCCGCATCCGACGAGATGGGAAGATTCGGCGTGTCTGGTAAGAGAGTAAAGCTCATGGTGCCATTTTGATTTTCGCGCACACTGATGTATGGCGTGGAAGTGGTCAAGTTTGCCCCATCGGGGGCGGCTGGCCGGGCGAAAGGTCCGCAATTGATCGTTCGAAGTTCACGTGTGCTGGTACTGTTCTTCGCGGCCGCGCTTGTCGGTCTGGCGATGTTTTCGGGCGTCCTCGTTTTCCAGCTGAGTCGCGGCCCGATCAGCCTCAATTTCCTGACGCCGCTCGTCGAGGAGGCGTTGAATTCAAGTGCCGGTGCCACGCAGGTTCGCTTGCACGATACCGTCCTGTCCTGGGAAGGGCAGGAACGTGCGCTCGACATCCGGGCGACGGGTCTGCAATTCCTCGATTCCTCGGAACGTGTCCGGGCCACGATTCCCGAGATGTCGGTCAAGTTCAGCGTTCGCGCATTGCTGCGTGGCCTGATTGCGCCAACCAGTCTGGAATTGTTCGGGCCGCGCGTGACGGTCATCCGCACGCCCTCCGGTGAGGTCAGTATCGATTTCGGGGGCGATACCGCAGCTGCAGAGAACGCCGGCGCGCCGGTGGGGTTTTTGCAGGAACTTCTGAGTGCACCCGACACCAGTCTTGCGAGTGGCTATTTGTCCAGCGTGGCTGTTCGCAATGCGTTTCTGGAGTTCGAGGACCAGGTGACCGGTCGTCGGTGGCTCGCACCCAATACCGATATTCGTCTGGATCGGGATGCCGACGGCATACGCGGCGACGGCTCGATCATCATCGGTGAGGGTGAGGGGGCCCTTCAACTCGGACTCTCGGGAGCTTATCGCGCGGATTCACGTTCGGGCGATGTTGGTGTGGTTTTCAGTGATGTCGATCCGGCTTCCTTTGCCCAGTTTGATCCGTCTCTGGAAGTCCTGGGGCGCCTGGACGCCCGGCTTGACGGGACAGTGACGCTTTCCATTGACGCAGCGTTTCGTGACATCGTCGGCAATCTTGATTTGCGGGTGTCGGCTGGGGCCGTCGATGCCGCGCCGCTTTATGCCGCACCGGTGTTGTTTGAGGGTGCTTCCCTGCAAATGAGTTTCGAGCAGGCAGAGGAGCGCGTCACGCTGGATTCGCTCGATCTGATTTTGGGGGAGACCACACTTTCACTGACAGGCAGTGCAGAACGTGATGCGGGAGACTGGGCGAGCGAAATCAATGTCGAATTGCGTGACCTTCCGGTCAACGATATCGACGTTTACTGGCCTCTCGGGGTTGAGCCGAACACGCGGGAATGGATTACCGAAAATATTCGTGACGGGCTGGTCGACGTCATGACCGCGACGGCGCGCGCAACAATTCCCGAAGACGATCCGGCCTTGTTCTCGCTCGAGGACATAAGTGCGGAAATCCGGTTTCACGATGCAAGCATCCATTATCTGAGGCCAATGGAACCCGTCACAGGCGGCGAAGGCGTTGCCCGGATCAATGGGCAAGAGGTCGTGGTCGATGTCATTCAGGCACGGATACGCGATGTCGTGGCCGAAAAAGGCCGCGTTGTCATCGATGGTCTTGACGGTACTTCCGGGGTGGAGACGATCAAGATCGAATTGACGGTGGCGGGTCCTGTTCGTGACACGCTTGAAGTTCTTGACGGTGAGCCACTCGGGTTTATCAGCGGGTTCGGCATTGATCCTGCGCGCACCTCGGGAACACAACGGACAAGCGCGGTTTTTGCCTTCCCGCTCCTCAATGCACTCACCGTGGATGAAATCGCGGTTGCAACCTCTTCGCGATTGATCGACTTCTCGGCCGAAGAGGCGGCCTTCGGATTCCCGATCGGGAACGGAAACCTTGACCTCACGGTCAACCGCGATGGTCTCAAGGCCCGTGGAACAGCAGATATCGGCCAGATACCTGTCGGGCTGACCTGGGTGGAGCGGTTCAGCAATGACGGTAAGGTCCGTACGCGATACGAGGTCCAGACATCGCTTGGCGCGGTTGCGCGGGAGCAGTTGCAACTCGATACCGCTCCTTATCTGACCGGTCCGTTTGGGTTGGACCTGACCTACGCGGTGGGCTGGGATGGTGCTGCCGCAGGCGCGGCGGAAATTGATCTGACGGAATCCGCTGTATCTCTGGACCCGTTCGGTTGGACAAAGCCAGCTGGCGTTCCCGGGCGTGGCTTTCTGAGGTTTTATTCCCGCGATGACGGGTTTTTCGCCGTGCCGGAGTTTGACGTCTCGGCAGCCGATCTGCAGATCACCGGCGCGGCTCGGTTTCGATCCGCCGATGCCGCATTTGATCTGCTCGATATGCAGTTCTCCCAGCTGAAGTTTGGTGAGAACGATCTGGTGGCTGCAGTCGTGATGTCCGAGAGTGGCGTTCCGACCTTCACGCTGGCTGGCAATGCCATCGACCTCCGCCCGGTCATGGCCGAGATCTTCGGGGATGACGAGGGTGACGACGGCACCGAAGAAACCGAAAACGACGGACAGCCGGCAATGCGAATTGTGGTGAGCGAGGAGGCTCCGATCAGCTCTGTTCGCCTTGGGGATGAGACGCGTTTGTTGGGCGCCCATGGATGGCTGGTCAATGACGGTGCGGAATGGATGGACGTGCTGCTGCGCGGCAAGCTTTCCAATGCGGGAAACATCTTCGTCCGGATCGAGCCGGAACCAGACCTGCGACGCTTGCTGGTCGAAACCGATGATGCGGGCGGTCTGCTGGCCGCGCTTGATTGGGTCAGTACGATCAAGAGTGGCGAGATGCGTGTGCGCGGCACGTTTGAGGGATCTGGCGCCGATGAAGTTCTGTCCGCACAGGTCGATGCCCAGAGCTTTGTCCTGACCGAGGAACCCTTTGTGGCCAAAATTCTCGCGCTTGCATCTTTCTCGGGTATCGGGGACGTGCTGGGCGGCCAGGGCATCACCTTTCGTCGCGCGGAGATTCCATTGCGCATGACGAAAAACGAGATTGTCATCAAGGATGCCAAGGCGCGCGGTGCCGAGATCGGGATCATCGCCAGCGGCAGCATCGACCGCATGGCAGATACGCTCAATCTGCAGGGAGAGGTGGCGCCTGTCTATACGCTGAACTCACTTCTCGCGAATATCCCTCTGATCGGCCAGGTTCTTTCGGGCGGGTCGGAAGGCATCTTTGCTGCGACGTTTTCGGCCAGCGGACCGCTTGAGAATCCGGATATATCCGTGAACCCGCTCTCGGTGCTGACGCCGGGTATTATCCGGCGTCTGTTGTCCGGGTTTGGTGAAGACACGGAAGCGGAAGAAAAGCCCAGACAGCCCACCCCCGCACCTGACATCAAGCCGTAAAAAGGCTCAGGCTGGCCGAATGAGGGCGTGCCTCTTTTTGCCTGCGGACAGCTTGATCACACCATCGTCATTGATGGCGCTTGCATCGATCTCTGCGGTTTCCTCGTTGACCGGCACATCATTGACCCGGGCCCCACCGCCCTTGATGAGACGGCGGCCCTCGCTGTTTGATCCGGCGAGACCTGCGCGCGCGAGCAGAGCGAAAAGTGCGATTCCGCCCTCGATCTCGGCACGTGGAATATCCGTTGTGGGCAGGCCATCTGCCGTGACGCCGGATACAAAGGTTTTTTCCGCAGTCTCGGAGGCCTCGTGCGCGGCGGCTTCGCCGTGCAGCAAGGCGGTGGCCGCCGTGGCGAGTATCTTTTTGGCATCGTTGATCTCTGATCCCGCAAGCGTTTCGAGGCGGGCGATTTCATCGAGTGGCAACGTCGTGAACAGCTTGAGAAAGCGCCCGACATCGGCATCCTCGGTGTTGCGCCAGAACTGCCAGTAGTCATAGGGCGAATAGCGTTCGGGGCGCAGCCAGACGGCCCCGGCGGCGGTCTTTCCCATCTTCGCACCGGATGCTGTGGTGATGAGCGGGGTCGTCAATCCGAACAGCTGGCGCTCGGCCGCCCTGCGGCCCAGCTCGATCCCGTTGACGATATTGCCCCACTGGTCGGAGCCCCCCATCTGCAGGACGCAATCGTGGCGCTTGGCCAGTTCCATGAAGTCATAGGCCTGGAGGATCATGTAGTTGAATTCCAGGAAGGTCAGTGGCTGTTCACGTTCGAGGCGCAGTTTTACCGAATCAAAAGTCAGCATGCGGTTGATGGTGAAATGGCGACCGATGTCGCGCAGCAGCGGAATATAGGCAAGCTCATCGAGCCAATCGGCATTGTTGACCATCATGGCGTCGGTCGCGCCTGTGCCGAAGTTCAGGAAGCTTGTGAAGGTCTCGCGGATGGAGCTGATATTCGCGTTGATCTTCTCGTCGGTCAGCAGCTGGCGGGTTTCGTCCTTGCCGGACGGGTCGCCGATCTTGGTCGTGCCGCCCCCCATCAGGACAATCGGGCGGTGCCCGGTCTGCTGCAACCAGTGCAGCATCATGATCGAGACCAGATTGCCGATATGCAGGCTGTCGGCCGTGGCGTCATATCCGACATAGGAGGTGATCACACCGTCCGCAGCGCGCGCGTCCAGGGTTTCGAGGTCCGTGCACTGGTGCAGGAACCCGCGTTCGACAAGGGTCTGGATGAATTCGGATTTGTGGTTGCTCATGTTCTCACGATCGGCAAGCGGCTCATATAGCGAGGCTACCTAACACATCCCGCGGGTG
>JAURLR010000178.1 GCA_030831135.1 Alphaproteobacteria bacterium | reverse complement strand
ATATCGCGCTGCGCCATGGGCCACACACCGTGTGTATCGTTCCTGAACGCCGCGAGGAGAGGACGACGGAGGGTGGTTTGGATGTTGTCTCCGGGCACAATCACCTCAAGCGTTTTGTCGACGAACTCGGGGGGCGCGGCGCCATCGTTTCCATGTTTATCGAGCCCGATCGCGCGCAGCTTGATGCGTCGCACTCGATTGGTGCACCGGCGGTCGAGCTGCATGTCGGGGCCTATTGCGACGCCATCACCGAGGGAAATGAAGCCGAAGCAGCGCGGCTTCATGCGCGGATTGTCGAAGCGGCGGAATACGGCAGTTCGATTGGCCTGAAAATGCATGCGGGTCACGGCATCACATTTGATACCGTGGGACCGATCGCGGCGATCCGACAGATCGAGGAACTCAATATTGGCCACTTCCTGATCGGCGAAGCCATCTTCGACGGGCTCGACAGCTCGATCAAGCGTATGCGCGCCCTGATGGATGACGCCCGTGCCGAAACCCGGGATGAGGCGCGCGCATGAGCGAAGACAACCCGCTGCAGCCGCCGGCCGTGGTCTACCCGATGATCATCGGTCTGGGCAGCGATCTGATCGACATCACGCGCGTTGAACGCACCCTTGAACGCTTCGGTGAGCGTTTCACGATGCGTTGTTTTACCGAAATCGAGCGGACGAAATCCGATCGCCGTCGCAATCGCGCCGACAGTTATGCCAAACGCTATGCGGCCAAGGAGGCGTGCTCCAAGGCCCTTGGAACGGGGTTTCGCAAAGGCGTGTTCTGGCGCGACATGGGGGTCATCAACCTGCCGTCTGGCAAGCCGACGATGCACCTGACCAATGGCGCTGCATTGCGCCTTGCGGAAATCACGCCGCCGGGCATGAAGCCGGTTATTGAACTCTCCATCACCGATGAGCGGCCGCTGGCGCAGGCGATTGTGATCATTTCCGCCATCCCCGATATTGCGGACTAGTTTTGATGCTTTGGCTGTGCCGTGCGGTTCTGGACTGGTGTGAACGCCGCCACGCAGTTAGAACCCGCATATCCCGCATATCCCGCGCCGTATGACGTTGCAAAGGTTCTAGAATGGCGAAAGACAAGAAGCAGAATACCGGCGGTACCTTCGAGACCGTGCGCACGATCATCTATGCCTTGCTCATTGCCGGCGTTGTGCGGACGTTTCTGTTCCAGCCCTTCAATATCCCCTCAGGCTCGATGATCCCGACCCTGCTGGTTGGGGATTATCTGTTTGTGTCCAAATTTTCCTATGGCTACAGCCGCTATGCATTTCCGTTTGGCATGGGCTTTTTCTCCGGTCGGATTTTCGGCAGTGAGCCCGATCGTGGCGATGTGGCCGTGTTTCGGCATCCGCCGACCAACCAGGACGACTTTATCAAGCGCCTTGTCGGCATGCCGGGTGACCGCATTCAGGTCATCAATGGCCATCTCCATATCAACGGTGACCCGGTAACGCGCCGGCGTATCGAAGATCATGTTTCGCGGGATTTTCAGGGCAGCGTGCGGCGCGTTCCGCAGTTCGAGGAAACCCTCCCCAATGGACGGACCTATGTTGTCCGCGAGGGACAGAGTGACCGTGGCCCTGCTGACAACACCGGCGAATTCGTGGTGCCCCCGGGCAATTATTTCGCGATGGGTGACAATCGTGATGACAGCAATGACAGCCGCAGCTGGGGCTTTGTCCCCCGGGAGAACCTGATCGGTAGGGCGGAGATCATCTTCTTCTCGACCGATGGTTCAGCGGGTTGGCTGGAGCCGTGGGGCTGGATTCAGGCCACGCGGTTCAACCGCATTCTGGACTCCATCGATTGATGTCCTCCGGCGATGCCATCGAAGAACTTTTCGGGACACTGGGACATCGGTTCACAAACCGCGGCCTTCTGATCCGTGCGCTTAGTCACTCGAGCACGGCTGCGACAAACTCCTACGAACGGCTGGAGTTTCTTGGCGACCGGGTACTTGGTCTGGTGGTCGCGCAGCTTCTGCTGGAGCGGTTTCCAGCCGAGAATGAGGGTGAAATCGGGCGGCGGTTTGCCGCGCTGGTGCAGTCCAGCACCCTGGCGCAGATCGGTGCCGAGATCGGGGTGGAACGTTTCGCGCGGGCGGCACCGGGCGTCCTGAACGAGAACATCGTTGCCGATATGGTCGAGGCCCTGATCGCAGCGCTTTACCTGGATGGTGGCATCAGCTGTGCGGAAGCGTTCGTGCGGCGGGTTTTTGATCCACTGGTCGAACAGAGATCGCGGCCGCCGCGCGATGCGAAGACCGCGCTCCAGGAATGGGCACAGGGGCAGGGGCTTGCCTTGCCGGTCTATACTGACGTTGGCAGGCGTGGCCCTGATCACCAACCGGAGTTTACCGTGGAAGTCATTTTACAGGATCACGAACCGGCACGGGCCTCTGGGCCCAGCAAACGCGTAGCCGAACAGGATGCCGCAGCCACGATGCTGGCGCGGCTGGGAGTGAAACAGGATGCCTGACGGTCAGACCCATTGTGGCGTTGTTTCGGTGCTGGGGGCGCCCAATGCCGGGAAGTCGACCTTGGTCAATCGGCTGGTGGGGGCGAAGGTGTCGATTGTCTCCCCCAAGGTT
>JAURLR010000177.1 GCA_030831135.1 Alphaproteobacteria bacterium | reverse complement strand
GGCCACTCATCCGCAGCCACTTGGATTCACCTGACGCGATGAACTGGTCGATAATGACCTGTGCGCCGTTGGCGAAGTCACCGAACTGAGCCTCCCAGAGCACAAGCGCGTGGGGCTCAGCCTGACTGTAGCCGTATTCAAAGCCTAGAACACCGAACTCCGACAACGGGCTGTCGATGACCTCGAGCGGGGCCTGACCATAGCGGATATTGGACAGAGGGAAGTACTTGTCCTCGTTGTTCTGGTCGATGAGGACGGCGTGACGCTGGGAGAACGTCCCGCGCCCGACATCCTCGCCCGAGAGGCGGACCGGTGTGGATTCGCAAAGCAGCGTCCCGAACGCAAGCGCCTCGCCGGTTGCCCAGTCCACGCCCTTGCCCTCGTCGATCATCTTCCGCTTGTTCTTGAGCTGGCGCAGGATTTTGGAGTTTGCATTGAAGCCTTCAGGCGGCTCGGAGATGGCATGTCCGACCTCGCGGATCAGGTCCATATCCACCGCGGTCTGTCCGCGACGTGCTTCTTCGCCATCGGCCATGCCGAGATTGGCCCAGCGTCCTTCCAGCCAGTCGGCCTTGTTGGGCTTGTAGCTTCGGGCCGCATCGTATTCCTGCTCCAGGAAGTTCTGGAACTCCTCGACCATGCGGTCACCGCCGCCAGCCGGAATCACGCCTTCGTCCTCAAGCTGTTTGGCATAGAGGGCGCGGGTCGTCGGCTGCTCGGAGATCGACTTGTACATCAGCGGCTGGGTGAAGGCGGGCTCGTCGGATTCGTTGTGGCCTGCGCGGCGATAGCCCCACAGGTCGAAGACGACATCGGCCTTGAACTGATAGCGATATTCGGTGGCAATTCGCGCGGCGTGCACGGTGGATTCCGGGTCGTCACCATTCACGTGGAAAATCGGCGCCTGGATCATCTTGGCGACATCCGAGGAATACGGGGATGAGCGGGCCGCTGTCGGGTTGGTAGTGAACCCGATCTGGTTGTTCACGATCACGTGGATCGTGCCGCCGGTCCGATATCCGCGAAGCTGCGAAAGATCGAGGGTTTCGGCGACCAGGCCCTGGCCCGCAAAGGCGGCATCGCCGTGCATCAGGATTGCCATGACGTTTTCGCGCCTGGTGTCGGCCCGCAGCGCTTGCTTGGCGCGTACCTTGCCAAGGACAACCGTGTTGACCGCTTCCAGATGGCTCGGGTTGGGCGTCAGTGACAGATGAACCGTGTTTCCGTCGAAGGTCCGGTCGGATGAGGTGCCCAGATGGTATTTCACATCGCCCGAACCCATGACGTCGTCCGGATTGGGGGAATTTCCCTCGAATTCCGAGAACATGGCGCGGAATGGCTTGTCCATGAAGTTGGTCAGCACGTTCAGGCGTCCGCGATGGGGCATGCCGATCACGAGTTCGCGCAGTCCAAGCTGCCCGCCGCGCTTGACGATCTGCTCGAGAGCCGGGATCAGGGATTCACCACCCTCCAGGCCGAACCGCTTTGCGCCAGTATACTTCTTGTCGAGGAACTGCTCGAAGATTTCCGCCCGCGTCAGCGCGCCAAGAATGGCTTCCTTGCCCTTTTCGGTAAACTCGGTGTGGTTGCGTTCACCTTCGATGCGTTCCTGAATCCATGCCTTTTCCTCAGGCCCCTGGATATGCATGAATTCGACACCGATATTGCCGCAATAGGTGGCGCGGACGACATCGATGATCTGGCGCATCGTCGCCGTTTCCAGCCCGAGCACATAATTGATAAAAATCGGCCGATCCATGTCAGAATCCGCAAACCCGTAGGTTTTCGGGTCGAGTTCGGGATGCGGTTCATGGGGCATCAGGCCGAGCGGGTCGAGATTGGCTTCCAGGTGACCACGCACGCGGTAGGCGCGGATAAGCATCAATGCACGGATCGAATCCAGCGTGGCGCGGCGGACCTCGTCAACCGATGCCGAGGCTTCGGTGGCTGCGCCAAAGGAAAGCGGAGAGCCTTTCAGGGGAGCGCCAGCGCGCGCGGCGACACTTGGCACATGATGGCCGTTGCCACCGGGGGACGGTGCGGGCGCACCAGAGCCGTTCGGGCCGCCAATGATGCGAGAATCCCGCGGTGCCCAGCTTGGTCCCTTGAGGTCCTCAAGCAGGGCGCGTGCGTCGTCATGCAGGGATGAGAAGAAGTTTCCCCATTCTACGTCAACGCTGTCCGGCCGTTCGAGATATCGAGAGTAGAGTTCGGCAACGAAGGTGGCGTTTGCGCCGTTCAGAAACGACGTATGGCCTATGTAGTCACTCATGTTTTTGCCGCAGCATCATGCTGCGGTCCCCGGTTGAACGCGATGGTGCCCCCCGTCGCACCAACAATCAGTATTAGCCCTTCATGGCCTTCAGCATCGTCGTCCCAAGTGCGGACGGCGAGTCTGCGACAAACATGCCGGCTGACTTCATGGCTTCGATCTTGGCCTCTGCCGTGCCTTTGCCGCCTGAGATAATCGCACCGGCATGACCCATGCGTTTCCCCGGAGGTGCGGTAACACCCGCAATGAATCCGGTGATCGGCTTCTTGGTCTTGGACGCCTTGATGAAATCCGCAGCGTCTTCTTCGGCAGATCCGCCGATTTCGCCGATCATGATGATGCCCTCGGTCTCGTCGTCGTCGAGGAACATTTCAAGACAGTCAATGAAGTTGGTGCCGTTCACCGGGTCGCCGCCAATGCCAATACAAGTTGTCTGGCCCAGCCCCACAGCCGTGGTCTGACCCACCGCTTCATAGGTAAGTGTCCCCGAGCGCGAAACAATACCGATCTTGCCGCGCTGATGAATATGGCCCGGCATGATGCCGATCTTGCATTCGTCCGGCGTGATGACGCCCGGGCAGTTCGGCCCGATCAGGCGGGTCTGCGAGCCGTCGAGGGCCCGTTTGACCTTGACCATATCGAGAACCGGGATGCCTTCGGTGATGCAGATCACCAGAGGTACGCCCGCATCGATGGCTTCCACGATGGCATCGGCCGCGAAGGGCGGCGGCACATAAATAACGGAGGCATCTGCGCCGGTTTT
>JAURLR010000176.1 GCA_030831135.1 Alphaproteobacteria bacterium | reverse complement strand
GGCTTCGGCCTCGGCTTCGGGCAGGAAGTCCCGCACGCGCTGGGGTGCCGAACGCTCGGTATAGTCGTTGTGTACGGAATAGACGGCCTTGCGCACCCGGTCGGCCTGCTGGCGGGCCTGCTCTGCGGTGCGCAGGGTGTGGTCGAACACCAGAACGCGTTTTGCGCCGCCGCTATGGGCCTGAATCAGCGCCTCGGTCTCCGGGTAGTACACCGAACGGACTTCGTCCTCGTCGTAGAAATCCTTCACCTTGGTGTGGTGATCGACGAAGGCAAAACCATGCGAGGGCAGGGTAAACTGCGCCGGGTCGGCGCGGCCGTTGTGAATGCGCACGAGGTGTTTCTGGTAGGCCGGTTTGTGGGCGAGGTGCTCCATCTCCGGCCAGTCGAGGTAACGCACCGCGGGGATGCCGTCATCGACAATGTAGTCGAGTTCGGCCTCGACATAGTCGAGATCGATGGTTGCTTCGGCAGTCTGGGCCATGGGTCGGTTCCTCCGTGGGCATCTTCGCCCCGCTTTGCGGCGTCACGTCCGCGGGCGTTTGAGGCTAGGCTGACGGGGAATTCCCGGTCAAGTATCTCAGGTGCAGCAGGCGTCGCCGATCTGGATGGGCGGGCAGGCGACGGTGCCGTAGGAACAGAACACGCAGCAATCGCCCGGTTTGGGCTTCAGCACGGCGCCACATCCCTTGCAGTCATAAAACCACTGACAGGCATTTGTCGGCATGGTTTCGGTTTCGGTGTGTCCGCATTCGGGACACCGGATGACGGAATCGGGAACTATCTTCGGGTTCGTTTCCATAGGGCATAGACCGTGATTGAGAGAAACAGCGCAAGCGTTGGCAGCAGGATCAGATCGAGCGTACCCGTGAACGCCGACAGCCCGACCACACCCAGAAGGACGACAAGGACGGGTGTGAAACAGCACAGGGCGGCAATGGCGGAACCCGCGATACCGATCTTCAGGAGCTTGCGATTGTTCATGGCCCTC
Source organism: Alphaproteobacteria bacterium (assembly GCA_030831135.1). Lineage (GTDB taxonomy): Bacteria > Pseudomonadota > Alphaproteobacteria > UBA6615 > UBA6615 > JABJAG01. Next base: position 2,606 of record JAURLR010000176.1, on the reverse strand, counting down.
GACCTGTCATTGGGACGAGGAAGGTAAAGCACGTCCCGCCGCGTGATGATCTACACGAGCGCGTTATCGGCACCATCTGAATCGGCTCGGGACAGCGTGGCCGGTGGCAGGGGCGCTTTGCCCAGAATCATGTCGGCGGCTTTTTCCGCGATCATGATCGTTGCGGCGTTGGTGTTGGCCGAATGGGAGGTCGGGATGACCGAGGCGTCGATCACCCGCAGGCCCTCGATGCCGTGCACCTTCAGTTCGTCGGTCACCACTGCGCCCTTGTCGTGGGCCGGTCCCATCTTGCAGCTGCCCATGAGGTGAAAGATCGTCGTGCCGTGTTCGCGGGCATAGGCGAGGAGTTCATCATCGCTTTGCACGGCGTCCCCGGGTGTGGTTTCGCTTTCAAACCAGTGGGCCAGTTCCGGGGTGCGGATCATGCGGCGGGCGAGCTTCGTGCTTTCCACGATCAGGCGCTGATCGGCTTCGGCCTCCAGATAATTCGGCTGGATTTCCGGCTTGTCGCCCGTATCGGCGCTACGGGCGCGGACGAAACCCCGGCTTTCGGGCCGCATGGGCCAGGACCCGATGGTCATACCCGGAAAATCATCGAGCTGATAGGCAGCGTCTTCCTTGTAGCTGGCCGGTGCAAAAATCACCTGCAGGTCAGGGTGTTCGAGCGCCGGACGGGACTTGCACAGGGCCAGTGCCACGCCGGGGGACTGGGCCAGAACGCCTTTGCGCAGCAGCAGGTATTTGGCGATTTCACCGGCAAGCGCCAGACCGCGTGTGCGTTCATTGAGCGTGCGGGCGTTGCGGACCCGCACGGCCAGCCGCACGCCGAAATGGTCGGAGAGGTTTTCGCCGACGCCCTGGAGCGGCTGGAGGACCGGAACACCGATCCTGTTCAGATGTGCCGGGTTTCCGATGCCCGACACCTGCAAGATCTGCGGGGTGGCAATGGCACCTGCGGCGAGCAGGACTTCCTTGTTGGCGCGCAATTCATGCCGCTTGCCGCCGCGCCGGTATTCCACACCGACCGCCCGGCGGTCCTCGAAGAGGATCCGCGTCACGTGTACTTCAGTGCGGATGTCTAGGTTTTTTCGGCCGCGTGCGGGATAGAGAAAAGCCCGCGCGGCGCTCATCCGGCGGCCCTTGTGGATCGTGCGCTGAAAATAGCCCACGCCTTCCTGACGCGCGCCGTTGTAATCGGTCGCGCGGGGGATGCCCAGATTGACCACACCGTCGATGAAGGCGTCGCAGATCGGGTCCGGCCTCTCGATATCGGTGACCACAAGTTCACCGTCGCGGCCACGATAGGCATCATCGCCCGGGCCGATCCGGCACTCGCTGCGCCGGAAATAGGGCAGCACATCGGCGTAGCTCCAGCCCCGATTGCCCATCTGTGCCCAGGTGTCGAAGTCAAGCCGCTGGCCGCGATTGTAGATATGGCCGTTGATCGAGCTCGACCCGCCCAGGGTCTTGCCGCGCGGAGTGGCGATGCGCCGTCCCGCCGTGCCCGGTGCGGGTTCGGTCTGGTAGAGCCAGTTCACTTTCGGGTTCGCCAGCGTCTTGATGAATCCGGCCGGGATATGGATGAAGGGGTTGCGGTCACGTGGACCGGCTTCGAGCAGGCAGACGGTGGAGGTGCTGTCGGACAGCCGGTTTGCGAGGACCGACCCGGCCGAACCGGCACCGATAATGATGTAGTCGAAGCTATCCGGCATCCGTGGTCCCGCCCTGAAAATCCCTGCCGGTCCGATATATCAGGCGCTCGACCGGACCTGCAAGCTGGCGCGGGTGGTGCCGAGGCCATTGGTCAGAGCGGCCCGGCTTGGTTTATGTGTTGCGGGTTGGAATCCGGATCGGGGTAAATCTGACCATGCGAAGTTCACTGTTCAGTTCCGCGCTTGTCGCGATACTTGTCGGTTTCGGGGGTAGTGTTCCCATTGTCCTCGCAGCCGCGCAGGCGCTGGGGGCCAGCCCCGCCCAGACCGCATCATGGGTCAGCGCGCTTTGTCTTGCCGTTGCCGCGTCGACCGCCCTGATGTCCTTTGTCTATCGCATGCCCATGGTCACCGCCTGGTCGACCTCCGGTGCTGCGTTGATCGCGGCCACGTCGGTGGGCGGGGTGCCGGCCTATACGATGGAGAGTGCTGTGGGGGCGTTTCTGCTCGCCGGGGCGCTCGTGGTGCTCAGCGCCACCCTGAAACCGCTGGCGGCCCTGATCGCGCGGATTCCCGGCGCCTTTGCCTCGGCCATGCTGGCGGGGATCCTGATCGGGTTCTCGGTGGCGGTGTTCGATGCGGCAACCGTCGATCCTGTGTTGGTCCTTCCGCTATTGGCGGTATTCCTGGTCGTCCGGATGTTCAGCGCGAACTGGGCCGTGATTGCGGTTCTGGTGGGCGGTATCGGCTGGGCGATTTTGCTGGGAAAGACCGAACCGCTGGGTACTGCGTTCGCCTTGCCCAAGCTGGTTCTGGTCACGCCGGTATTCGACCTGTCGGCGCTTCTCGGCCTCGGTGTGCCGCTGTTTCTGGTCTCCATGGCCTCGCAGAACCTGCCGGTTTTGCCGTGCTGCGGGCCGCCGGATACACGCCGCCGACGCGTCCGGCGCTTGC
>JAURLR010000175.1 GCA_030831135.1 Alphaproteobacteria bacterium | reverse complement strand
TCAGCACCGAGCCGGCGAGCGTGTAGAGGAAGAACTTGAACGCCGAGTAGACGCGCCGCGCCCCGCCCCAGACGCCGATGATCAGGAACATCGGGATCAGGACGGCCTCGAAGAAGATGTAGAACAGCACCGTGTCGAGGGCGCAGAACATGCCGACCATCATCGTCTCGAGGACGAGGAAGGCGATCATGTACTCCTTCACCCGCGAGGTGATGGCTTTCCAGGACGCAAGCACACAGATCGGGGTCAGGAAGGTCGACAGGATCACGAAGAACAGCGAAATACCGTCAATGCCCATGTGGTAGGCGATGTTCAGGCTTGGCAACCACTCGAACTTCTCGACGAACTGGAAATCAGCGGTCGTCTTGTCGAAGTTGAACCAGAGCAGCAGGCTGATCACGAAGGTCGCCAGCGACGTCCACAGCGCGGCCCAGCGTGCGTTCCGCGCAACGGTGAACTCATCCCCTCGAATCAGGAGAATGAACGCCACGCCGACGAGCGGCAGGAAGGTGATCAGGGAAAGAATGGGGAATGAATCCATAGCGCGGCCCTACCGGAAGAACCCGAACAGGAACCAGGTCGCAAGAAGGACCAGCCCGATCAGCATCGCAAAGGCATAGTGATAAACGAAACCCGACTGAAGGCGGCCGGCGCGTCCGGCGAGATTGCGGATTGCGGCAGCGATTCCGTCAGGACCCACACCATCAATGACCGCGCCATCGCCCGATTTCCAGAGGCCACGTCCCAGAACGAAGGACGGGCGAACGAACACGCGGTCGTACAACTCGTCAAAGAACCACTTGTTGTAGACGAAAGTGTAAACCGGGCGAATGCGCGCCACGACGGCAGCCGGCCAGCTCGGCTTGAGGATGTACATAACGAAAGCTGCGAAGATGCCGACCGCACCCATGACAATCGGGAGCTTGTTGACCCAGAAGGGAACATGATGCGCCTCTTCAATGATGTTGGTCAGCATCAGGATCGAAGACCCCCAGAACGCATCCATGCTGTCGCCAACGAAGTATTCCTTCGCGAGATAGCCAGAGAACACGGCACCCAGCGCAAGCACCAGCAACGGCGCAATCATCACCGGAGGTGATTCATGGGCATGATCGAAAGTGTGATCATCGGCGCGCGTGCGACCGTGGAATGTCAGGAACAACAGGCGCCAAGAATAGAACGCCGTCATCAGCGCCGCGGCAATTCCCGCCCAGAAGGCATACATACCCAGTCCCGTATGCGCGGCGAAGGCGGATTCGAGGATCATGTCCTTTGAATAGAACCCGGCAAAGAACGGGACCCCGGCCAAGGCCAGACTGCCGATCCACATCAAGACAGCGGTGACCTTCATCTTCGAGAACAGGCCGCCCATCTTGCGCATGTCCTGTTCGTCATCCATGCCGTGAATGACGCTGCCCGCCCCAAGGAAGAGTAACGCCTTGAAGAAGGCATGGGTCATCAGATGGAAGATTGCGGCCGGATAGGCTCCGACGCCGAGCGCGAAGAACATGTAGCCAAGCTGGGAACAGGTCGAATAGGCGATCACGCGCTTGATATCGTGCTGGGTCAGGCCAATCGTGGCGGCAAAGAACGCGGTGGTGCCGCCCACCAGCACGATGACCGAGAGCGCAATCGGCGCGAACTCGAACATCGGCGAAAGCCGCGCCACCATGAACACGCCCGCCGTCACCATCGTTGCTGCATGGATCAGCGCAGAAACAGGTGTCGGGCCTTCCATGGCGTCGGGCAGCCATGTGTGCAGGCCGATCTGCGCAGACTTGCCCATGGCACCGATAAACAGCAGCAGGCACAGCGTTGTCAGAATATCGAGGTCCATGCCGAGGAACGCAAAGGACTGGCCCGCGATATCGGGAACGGCCCTGAAGACGGCATCAAAGTCGAGGGTTCCGAACACGAAGAAAACGCCAAGAATGCCGAGCATGAAGCCGAAGTCACCAACCCGGTTGACCACAAAAGCCTTGATGGCGGCGGCATTGGCGGAAGGCCGCTCATACCAGAAACCGATCAGAAGGTAGGACATCAGCCCCACGCCTTCCCAGCCGAAGAACATCTGGACGAAGTTGTCTGCGGTCACAAGGGTGAGCATGAAGAAGGTGAACAGGCTCAGATAGGCCATGAAACGCGGCTTGTGCGGATCATGCGACATGTAGCCGATGGAATAGACATGCACCATCGATGACACGACGTTGACCACGAACACCATGACAGCGGTCAGCGTGTCGAAACGCAGGGCCCAGCTCAGCTCGAGCGTACCGGAGTCAAACCAGGTGAACAGCCGAATGGTCTGCTCATTGCCGTGCAGCCCGACATCCCAGAGCAGGTAACAGGAGATAACCGCGGCCAACAGCATCGGAATGACAGTCACAAGCTGGGCGGGCCGGTCACCCATACGGGTGCCGAAGATACCGGCAATAAGGCCGCCGATCAGCGGCAGAAAGATCGCGAGTTCGATCATGTCCCGCCTAACCCTTCATCATGTTGATGTCTTCCACAGCGATGGAACCGCGGTTTCGGAAGTAGACGACAAGGATCGCAAGTCCGATGGCAGCCTCGGCGGCCGCAACGGTCAGAACGAAAAGCGCAAAGACCTGTCCCGTGAGATCATTCAGGAAGGCGGAAAACGCAATGAAATTGATGTTCACAGCCAGCAGCATCAGTTCAACCGACATCAGGATGATGATGACGTTCTTGCGGTTGAGGAAAATGCCGAAAATCCCGAGCGTGAACAGGATGGCACTGACTGTGAGGTAATGGGAGAGACCGATTTCAAGAATCACACGCCGCTCCCAGTTGTGATGTCGCGAATTTCAATGACATCCTCGCGGCGGCGTTCAACCTGATCGCTGATCTTCTGACGCCGTACATCGGGGCGATGGCGCAGGGTCAGCACGATGGCGCCGATCATGGCGACCAGCAGCACAAGGCCGGAAGCCTGAAACAGATACACATACTCAGTGTAGATGACGTTGCCCAACGCATGCGTGTTCGTCACGCCATCGGCCGGCAAGGTCGGTGCGGCGAGGACTTGCGCCGATTCCGGCGAAACGGCCCAGCTTCCGAACACAAGAATGAGTTCGGCGGCCAGAATGATGCCGATCAGCGCGCCAATCGGGAGGTATTGCAGGAACCCTTCGCGCATTTCGGCGAAGTTGATGTCCAGCATCATGACCACGAACAGGAACAGCACCGCGACCGCGCCGACATAGACGACAACGAGGATCATCGCGAGGAACTCTGCCCCAATGAGCACGAACAGGCCGGCAGAGTTGAAGAAGGCCAGAATCAGGAACAGCACGGAGTGAACCGGATTGCGAGCCGATATCACCATCACGGCAGACGCAACGGCGACACCGGCAAACAGGTAAAAGGCAAGCGCTTGAATAATCACGTCAAATCCCCCCGGCGCGGCCTAGCGATACGGCGCATCGGCGGCAAGCGCCGTTGCGATCTCTGATTCCCAGCGGTCGCCGTTCAACAGGAGCTTGTCCTTGTCGTACATCAGCTCTTCCCGGGTTTCGGTCGCAAATTCAAAATTCGGTCCTTCCACGATGGCATCCACCGGACAGGCTTCCTGACAGAAACCGCAATAGATGCACTTCGTCATGTCGATATCGTAGCGCGTGGTGCGGCGCGAATTGTCTTCGCGCGGTTCCGCCTCGATGGTGATCGCCTGTGCCGGGCAAATCGCTTCACACAGTTTGCACGCGATGCAGCGTTCCTCGCCGTTCGGATAACGACGGAGGGCATGCTCGCCGCGAAAGCGCGCACTGATCGGCCCTTTTTCATAGGGATAGTTGATCGTGACCTTCGGCTTGAAGAAGTATTTCAGGGTCAGCCACATGCCTGATGCAATCTCCAGCAGGAGAAGCGAGCGCGCGGTGCGGTTGAATGTAGACATTTCCGTATTCCCCTCCGCGCCTAGTTCACAATGCCCGGATACCAGTCAAAAATGACAATGGCACCCGCGGTAATGACGACCCAGCCGAGCGAAAGCGGCAGGAAGACTTTCCATCCCAGCCGCATCAGCTGGTCATAGCGGTAGCGCGGCAGCGTCGCGCGCACCCAGAGGAAGACAAACAGGATCAGCGAGACCTTGAGCGAGAACCAGACGACACCGGGGATCCAGTTGAGGATCGTGATATCGAATGGCGGCAGCCAGCCGCCCAAGAACAGGATGACGGTCATTCCGCTCATCAGGACCATGTTGGCGTATTCACCCAGGAAGAAGAGTGCAAAGGCCATCGCCGAATACTCGACGTTGTAGCCGGTCACGAGTTCGGCTTCCGCTTCGGGCAGATCGAACGGCGCGCGATTGGTCTCCGCGAGCGCGGAAATCACGAAAACGATGAACATCGGCAGCAGCGGAATGAAGAACCAGACGTTCTTCTGGGCCAGCACGATATCGGTCAGGTTCAGCGACCCCACCGCCAGCAGAACCGTGATGATGACAAAGCCGATCGAGACTTCGTAGGACACCATCTGTGCGGCCGAGCGCAACGCCCCCAGGAACGGGTATTTCGAGTTCGAGGCCCAGCCCGCCATGATAATGCCGTAGACACCCAGCGAACTGATGGCAAACAGGTACAGCACACCGACATTGATGTCGGAAATCACCCAGCCCTCGCTGACCGGGATCACCGCCCAGCCGACCATGGCTAGAACAAAGGTCAACATCGGGGCCATCAAAAACACGACGCGGTTGGCACCGGTCGGGATGATGAGCTCCTTGGTCATCAGCTTCAGCGCATCCGCAAATGGCTGCAGCAGTCCAAACGGACCGACCACATTGGGTCCCATGCGCAACTGCATGAACCCGATCACCATGCGCTCGGCATAGGTCAGATAAGCCACAACGATCAGCAGCGGCACGACAAGGAACAGGATCTGGATCACGATCCAGAGTGTCGGCCAGGCATAGGACCACCAGAACTCAACCATTGGTGCCGGTCCTTTCACCACTGGCGTTCACGAACTCACGGGTGCACTCGGCCATCGTCTCCGAGGCCCGGCTGATCGGGTCCGTCATGTAGTAATTCGCAATCGGACTTTCGAACGGTGCGGCACTCATTTCACCATCGCTGCCGAAACTTCCCCACGCCGCCGCCGAGAGTTCATCCACCTTCTCGAAGACCGGATTGGCCTGCGCCATGGCCGTCCGGACATCGCCGAGCGTTACATAGTCGAGACCGGTCTCGAGCACCGCCGAGAGCGCACGAATGATCGTCCAGTCCTCACGTGCGTCGCCGGGCGGCTGCACAGCCTGACGTGCCAGTTGCACGCGCCCTTCGGTGTTCACATAGGTCCCGTTCTTTTCGGTATAGGCCGACCCGGGCAGGATGACATCGGCGCAATGGGCCCCGGCATCACCGTGGTGACCCTGATAGATCACGAAGGCCTTTTCCAGCTTGCTCGTATCGAGCTCATCTGCGCCAAGCAGATAAACCACATCAACATCACCAGCTTCGGCACCCGCCAGAATGGCGTTCGTATCGCGGCCGCCATCACCGGGCACAAAGCCGATATCAAGCCCGCCAACCCGCGCAGCCGCGGTATGAAGAACGTTGAAGCCGTTCCAGTCATCCCGAACGAGGTTGCAATTGTCAGCCAGCTTGCGAAGCGTACCGAGGACAGCCTCTCCGTCCTCACGCGCCAGCGCACCCATGCCCACGATCACAATAGGGCGTTCGGCATCCTTGAGGACAGCTGCAAAATCATGGCTGCCATCGGCAATCGACGACAAAGTCTCCGGCCCGGCGCCCAGATATTCACTCGGATAGCTCAGGTCCCGCTGGGGACCGACCACACCAATGCGCGCGCCACCCTGCAGCCACGCCTTGCGCAGACGGGTATTCACGAGCGGTGCTTCCCAGCGGGGGTTGGTGCCCACGAGCAGAACCGCATCGGCAGATTCGAGCGCAGCAATACCCGTGTTCATCACATAAGCGCCCCGGGTTCCGGCGGCGAGCTTCGCGCCATCCTGACGACAATCGATGCTTGTGACCCCGAGAGAGCCCATCAGCTGCTTGAGCGCGAACATGGATTCAGCGTCACAGAGATCACCGGCAATTGCCGCGATCAGGTCAGCTGACGTGCCCTTCACTTTCGCGGCAATCGCGCCGAAGGCTTCGTTCCAATCGGCTTCGCGCAATTTTCCGTTCTCGCGCAGATAGGGACGATCAAGCCGCTGACGCATCAGGCCGTCACAGGCATAACGCGACTTGTCGGCAAGCCATTCCTCATTCACGTCCTCGTTCAGACGGGGCAGCACGCGCAGCACTTCGGTCTGGCGGGAATCCACACGGATCGCAGCACCCACGGCGTCGAGCACATCAACGGATTCGGTCTTGCTCAACTCCCAGGGGCGCGACACGAAGGCATAGGGCTTGGAGGTGAGCGCACCGACCGGGCACAGATCGATCAC
>JAURLR010000174.1 GCA_030831135.1 Alphaproteobacteria bacterium | reverse complement strand
TACTTCAAGACCGAAGGCGGACTGGAATTGCGCGAGGCCGGCATGGAAGGCCATCAGGCCCATCTGAACGGCACCCAGGACCAGATTCGCTTCACCGGCCCCCTGCTGAAGGCCGACGGCAAGACGCCGCGCGGCGCGATGGCGATGATCGACGCGCCGGACAAGGCGGCCGCCGAAGCCTGGATCGCCGCCGACGGCTACGCAAAGGCCGGCGCGTTTGCGAGCACCTCGGTGACCCGCTGGTCGTCCTCCATGGATCTGCGCTGGAACACCTATCCGCGCACCGAAGGCTGGCAGCAATTCGCGATCACCGCGATTGACGGCCCCGAGGCCAAGGAACGGCGCGACGCGGTGGCCGAGGCGCATCACAAGTTCCAGGCCTCGGTGATGGACCGCTATGTGGCGCGCGGCCCGATGTTCGATGATTCCGGCACCCAGATGATCGGCTCCTTCATGATCATGGAATATCCCGACCTCGCCGCCTGCGAGGAATTCTGGGCCGGGGAGCCGCTGAATTATGGCGGTGTCTTTGCCGAGGTGACCATCGAGCGCTGGCGCTACGGCGCGACCCTGAAATACTGAAACCGGGCAACGGCCTCGTCCTTCGACAAGCTCAGGATGAGGCTTCGACAAGCTCAGGATAAGGCTTCGACAGGCTCAGGATGAGGCCTCGACCGGCTCGGGATGAGACCATCACCACCTCATGCTGAGCCTGACGAAGCATGAGCGGCGGCCTGATGCTGTACCTGACTCCCAGTTGGACGCATCCTTCGATCCGGTTCATACTCCAAAGAAAAAGAGTACCGATCCGGGGGCTGGACCATATCTTGAGCACACACGCTGTCATTGTGATCGCGGATGACCATCCGCTGGTGCGCGACGCCCTGCGCCAGACCATCGCGCAGGACCTCGCGGATGCGGTCTTTCATGAGGCCGGCAGTCTGGCGACTGCGGAAACCAAAATCCGCGAGCTGGATGCGCCCGACCTGGTGCTGCTCGATCTGCACATGCCCGGCATGCGCGGTTTCACCGGTCTGGCCTATCTGCGTTCCCAGTTTCCCGAAACGCCGGTCGCGATGATTTCGGCCACCACCGATCCCCGTATCATGCGCCAGGCCATGGATTACGGTGCCTCCGGTTTCATCCCCAAATCAGCCTCGACCGACGAGATACGTGCTGCTGTCCGTGAGATTCTGGCCGGAAATTCCTGGATACCGGGCGGCATGGACGACATCCCCGACACGACCGCCGAAGACGCATTGCTGGCCGGACGGCTCGCCACGCTGACGCCGCAGCAGCTTCGTGTGCTGGGTATGCTGTCGGATGGCAAGCTGAACAAGCAGATCGCCTATGACCTCGACATTTCCGAAGCCACGGTCAAATCCCATGTCTCGGCGATCCTGCAGAAGCTTGACGTCAACAGCCGGACCCAGGCCGTGATCCTCGCCGGACGCCTGAATGTGGAAGACCCCGCGCGCGGCATGCCCGGCGACTGAAACGCAATTCCGGAACGCCTTACGAGACCGACTGACGCGCCGCGGCGCGCTGGGCCAGCATGCGGGTCATCAATGCGCGCAAGGCAGCCGGCTTCACCGGTTTGGCGAGCACGATATGGCCGCGCCTGGCGGCTTCCTCGCGCAAACTCTCGGACGGATCGGCCGTTATGATGATCGCGGGGATCACCCGCTCGAACACGCCGCAGATTTCGGTCACCACATCGGGACCATGTTCATTATCGCCCAGATGATAATCCGCCACAATCAGGTCGGGCGCATCATCCCGCATGGCGCGGCGCCATTCCTGGCCTGCGGCAGCCGTGCGCACATCGCACTGCCAGCCGCCCAGCAGGGCCTGCATCCCGTCACGTATATCGGCGTTGTCATCGATGCACAGGATCACCGCCCCGGCCAGCCCCCCATCGGAAAATGCGGGCACGGGTCGCGCCTCCTCGACTGCGGCGGTCGGAATGCCGCGCGGGACCGTCACGGCGAAGGTTGAACCCTGCCCGGCATCGGACCGCAACTCGATCACATGACCGAGCATGCGGGCAATCCGCTCCACGATCGCGAGGCCGAGGCCCAGCCCCTGCTCCTGGGCTTCGCCATGGGGCAGGCGGTGAAACTCCCGAAAAACCGCCTCGCGCATGTCTTCGGGAATCCCCAGCCCGGTATCACGCACCTCGAGCTTCAACCGGTCCCCGCCCCCACGACAGCCGATCAGGACCCGGCCACCCGGCGGGGTGTAGCGCAAGGCGTTCGACAGCAGGTTCTGGAGTATCCGGCGCAGCAACCGCCGGTCAGAGCGCACGAAATGCGCCGAGGCCACCACGCGCAATTCGATATCGCGATCCTCGGCCACAGCGGCGAATTCGGTGCCGAGCGCCTGCAGCAACTCGTCAATCGCAAAGTCCTCGATCTGGGGTTCGACCCCGCCGGCATCGAGCTTTGAAATATCCAGCAGCCCGGCCAGCAGGTCCTCGACCGCACGGAGCGAAGTATCGACCCGGCCCACCAGTTCGCCACTGTTGTGGTCCAGCTCCCGTTCGGACAGCGATGACAGGAACAACCGCGCTGCGTTGAGCGGCTGCAGCAGGTCATGGCTGGCCGCAGCCAGAAAGCGCGTCTTGCCAAGATTGGCCTGCTGGGCTGCATCCGAGGCGCGGCGCAACTGCTCGTTCAGCCCCATCAGGTCACGCGTGCGCTCACCAACACGCAGCTCAAGATCGCGCTTGGCTTCTTCGAGTTCGCGGGAAGCCCGCACCCGGTCGGTGATATCCATCAGCGACACCGCCACACCGCCCGAAGGCATCGGGCTGGTGCGGACCTCCAGCACGGTGCCGTCCTCGAGACGGCGCTCATAGATGGCGGGCTCGCGCTGGCGGTACTGGGTCAGCAGGTCATTGACGATGGCCTCCACCTCGCCCGGGCCATATTCGCCATGTTCGGCACTATGGCGGATGATGTCTTCCACCGGCACACCGACGCGGCCATCCATGTCCGGCAAGCCCAGATAGTTGCGGAAACGCTCGTTGAGCCAGGCCAGACGCAGGTTCTCATCGAAAATCGCGATGCCCTGACGCAGGTTCTCCACCGTAGTCTGGAGCAGTTCCCGGTTGTACTGGATCGCGGCACTGGCATCGTCGAGCAGCAGCATCGCGCTTTGCATGTCGATATCCTCGCGCTCCATCGACAGGGCGATCACCAGCCGGGCCGAGGAAGCCCCGATGGCGCTGGCGAGCAGCCGCTCGGCAAACCGCAGTGCGCCTGCATCCACCGGGTCGTCAATTCCCAGGGCCGGATCGCGTTCGGCGAGATACTGGGCGAAGGCCCGCTCGGCGGTCATGGTACCCAGATAGCGCCCCACAAGAGCTTCGAGATCACGCACGGTCAGGGAGCCGCTCATGGTCCGGGGCCGGGTCGCGGGATCGGCTGCCATCACCTCGACAAAGGCGCGCGCCTGCCCGCGCTCGAGCACGCCCGGGCGGCTGAACAGCGAAAGCACGACAAACAGGAGAATATTCGCGCCCAGACTCCAGACGACCCCGTGGGTCAGGGGGTTTCCAAGGTCGATTCCGAACAACGCATGGGGCCGCAGGAATGCGATGCCCACCGGCCCGGCAGAGAGCAGCGTGTCGGGGAACCAGGAACTCGCCGCAAAGGTCGGCAGCAGCAATGTGTAGGCCCAGACCAGCCCGCCGGCCAGAATCCCGCCGAGCGCCCCCGGCCGGGCGGCGCGGGCCCAGAAAATGCCGCCGAAGATCGCGGGCGCAAACTGCGCCACCCCGGCAAAGGATATCAGTCCGATCGACGCCAGGGCATGCCCCTCGCCCGCCACCCGGTAATAGGCAAAGGCCAGCAGCAGGATCGCGATCATCGTGAAACGGCGGATGTTCAAAAGCGTCGCCCCCACATCACCATCGCGAGTTTTCCCGCCGCGCCAGTAGCGCAGGAAGATCGGGGTGAACACATCGTTGGACACCATGGTCGCCAGCGCCACGGTCGCGATGATCACCATCCCCGTGGCCGCCGAGAGGCCGCCAAGGAAGACAAGAAGCGTGAGGGTTTCCTGCTGCGCGAGCATCGGCAGGATCAGCACGAAGGTATCCGCATCCACCCCCCGGCCCGAAAACAGCAGGAGACCGGCCACGGCGATCGGGATCACGAAGATATTGATGGCGACCAGATAGCACGGGAAAATCCAGGCCGCACGCTTGAGCTCGCGTTCGTCGACATTTTCCACCACCGCCACGTGGAACTGGCGTGGCAGGCAGATGATCGCCACCAGTGAAAGCAGCGTGATCGTCAACCAGGTCGGGACATGGATATCGACGGCAAAGATCTCCGCGATCTCCGGCACGGCCGCCGCGCGCGCGGCAAGATCACCGAACCCGGTGAACATGAAAAAGGTGACGAAAATACCAGCCGCCAGAAACGTTACCAGCTTGACGACCGATTCAAAGGCGATCGCCAGCATCATCCCTTCATGGTGCTCGGTCGCATCCACATTGCGGGTGCCGAACATGATCGAGAAGGTCGCCATCAACAGCGCGACGACCAGCGCGGTATCGGTCCACCAGGGCGTGCCCGAAACCCCCGCCGGCATCACGATCTCGGGATAGGTGGTCAGGACGATGAAACTGGTCGAGACCGCTTTGAGCTGCAGGGCGATATAGGGAAGAATGCCGACCACGACGAAGAGTGTGACCACGGCGGCCAGCGTCTGGCTCTTGCCGAACCGCGCCGCAATGAAATCGGCAATGGTGGTGATGTTCTCGGCCTTGCCGATCCGCACGATCTTGCGCAGCACAACATAGCCGAGCGTGAACAACAGGATCGGGCCAAGATAGACCGGGATGAAATCATACCCTGAAACCGAGGCCAGCCCGACGCTGCCATAGAACGTCCAGGACGTGCAGTAGACCGCCAGCGAGAGCGCATAGACCAGCGGCTTGGCCCGCACCCGCGCGCCATGTCGCCCGACCTTGCGATCCCCCCAGGAGGCGATGGCAAACAGGATACCGATATAGCCGAGCGAGGCGGCGAGGATCGTCCAGTCGTTCAGCACGTCTGAAAATGCCCGGGTTCAGTGATGCGGTCGGTATCAGCCTAGCACGCAGGAGACAAAAAAATGTGCAGGGCGTGAGCCCTGCACATGAATAACCCTGTGAAGGGTCGGGGGAACGGAGGAACGCTCAGGACATCCTGAACTTCAACCTCCAGCCTCCAATCAACCCGAGTACGCCCGCAGAATCTATTAGACGTTCGTTGGAGGCGCGGGATTTTCCATGCAAGGCACAAAAAAACAGGGCGACAGATAACTGTCGCCCTGTTTCGTCTTCAAGCTGTAAAGGCAGCTTAGAAGATGAACATGTTGGTGAGCATGAAGCCACGACCGTCATTGTCGGTCGTCGTGCCCGTGCCCGTACCATCCGAGATGTTGTCGTGCGAGATGAACTCGAGGTCCGCACGAAGCAGCCAGCCCGGAGCAACGGTGTAACCCGCGCCGAAGCCCAGACGTGTCAGCTCGGTCTGACGTGCACCAGCCGGAGAGGTGTTTGCATTGTCCTTCTCGTGGTCGGTGTACCATGCGCTAACGCCCCACGGACCGGCCTGATAGCCAAGACCAACGCTCCAAGTAGAACCGGCGTCGGCTCCATTGTTTGCGTTCGCGGTGGTGATGCTGGTCTCGCCGAAGTCGTTGTAATGCGCACCAAGCGTGAAGCCGGCGAAGTCAACCTTGCCGCCAACGTGCCAGATGCTCAGGTCTTCGACTGTTTTGCCGCTACCAAGTGCGTCTTCATCCTGGCCAGTCTGACCCGTGAAGGACAGGCCAACGCCGATTTCGTCAACCTTGCCGACATAGTTGACGCCGTAACTGATGACGTTCTCGAAGTCACCGTCATTGTCGGTGTCAACCAGACCGCCCGTACCCGAGGTGATACCCGTATCCGGGGTCAGTGAGGCGCCGAGCTGGAAGCCACCAAAACGCGGCGAGAAGTAAGTCGCCTTGGTGTCATCGCTGGTGGTGTTGTTGTCCCAGTCAGCGCGTGCGCCGAGGCCTTCACCGCCGAACCCGCCGAAGAGGGTCAGGTTGGAACCGAGACCGCCGGTTGGTCCGCCGAAGCCCTTATGGGCGTTCTGCGAGCCGAGGCCCATGCGGTTGGTCGCGTCGTCCTGGTCACCCAGTTCGAGACGGCCCCACTGGTCGCTGTCGAGGAAGGCATAGACTTCATCAGAAGCTGTACCATCAGCCGCACCAGCGTTCAGTTCGATGCTAACACCGTATTTGATACCGTTGTCAGCGGTGTTCGAAGCATTGACGTAGACTTCGGCTTCGTTGACGGCGAAGCGATAGCCACGGCCACGGCCAGCGGAAATGTCTTCGTCATAAACACCGACGGAGAACCAAAGGGTACCGCCGAGAGTGACGCTCATGGCGTCTTTGGAGCCAACGTTACCCGCTGATGCCGGTGCTGCGAGAAGTGCAGCGCCAACCAGGGCCGTGCTGGCAAGAAGTGTCTTTTTCATTTTGTTGTTCCCAAAATAGGAAGTCGGAACTGTCCCAAGGGCCCTTTCGGACCAAACACCGTCTTGGCGAATCGGTGACTTCGTGGACGCCGTACTCCCGGTACATACTCAAAGCCAAGCGCGATGATGGAGCGCCGTATTGTTGTTCATGGCACGAAGATCACCCAGATCGGTCAGGAAGATCGTCACCCGGACGATATCGCCATGGTCGAGCCCTTCGGCGGCAAGCAGGTGCCCGATATTGTCCATGATCACCCGGGTCTGTGCCGCGGCATCCATATCGGCGGGAATGCCATCGACCTCCGGGTCGTAGGCCATCTGGCCGCTCAGGAAGACCTGATCACCCACCGCCACCCCGCCCGTCAGGGCCGCACGTGCCGGTTTCTTGACGTCCGGTGACGAGACTGTTTTCCGCATTATCCTGCTCCTGCTGTTTGGGGCGTGCTGTTTATGACGCCGGCAATTCAACCGGCGCACCATGGGGGGTCGTCAGGTAGGCCTTCGTCCAGGCCGCCCGCAATTCCTCCAGGCGCGCCGGGTCTGCAAAACGGGATTCAATCAGGAACGTCTCCAGCGCCACGAGCCAGACATCGTAATAGTCTGACCCATCGGTTGGCCCACCAGCGGCCTGTGCCTGTTCGAGCGCCCCACCGAAATGCGCGGCCCATTGGGGCCAGGTGAAGTGACCGGCTGCCGACAGCGCATGGGTCATGGCAAAAACCTGTGCATGCCAGGGCTCGGCAAACGGCCGGTCCGGTTCAGCGCGCGGGCGCAAGGTAGCTCTCCCACAGTTCTGCCGATATGGAATGTCCGGGTTCGGCGTCATCACCCCAGACTTCACGGCCACTGAAATTCACCGTGTAGAGATGTTGGGCGACCTCGCCCTCCATTTTGTAACTGATGTCGGGGAACACATGGGCCCCGTGATGGGAAATGATTGTTCCCACGCGACCCCGCAAATAACGCGGCAGCCGCGTGTGCCCGGCATGCATATTTCGGGCGGCACGCACCTTGTCACCGACAGCGAAACCCGGCGCGGCGTCGATCTCCCGGGCGGCGGGTCGGCCTTGCGGCAAAAACGCCCGAACCCCGGCCGCATCAACCGGCGGCGTTCTCGGTTCGGCATCGGTACCGGGATGACCAGCCTGCAATTCCTCCGGGGTGATCAGCCCTTTCTCGGCGGACAGGTTCACAACGCCGGCAGCCCATTTCTCGTAGTAACTCATGGCCAGATATTCGGCCGGCGGCAATTGCTCGAGCGAGTGGCGGTTGGCATCGATATTCCACAGCCGCCAGAATCCCATCAGGAATCGACAGCCCAGAACACGGCCCTCCCAGGCCGCATGGAACACCGGCTCATCTGCCTCGATGGGAATCGGCCCGAAACCTTCCACGCCGCCGAGATCATGAACGCTGTCCATCAACCGGCCTCCGGGGACAGGGCAAATCCTGTCCCGATCATCGAATCACGGGTGACCAGTGCGGCCAGTTCCGCTTCGCTCATGGCCTCCGACCCGGCCGGGCGCTGCGGAATAACCAGGTATCGAATTTCCGCCGTTGAATCCCAGACGCGCAGCTCAACGTCTTCGGGCAGGCGCACCCCGAACTCATCGAGAACAGCGCGCGGCTCACGCACCACACGCGCGCGATATTCGGGTGACTTGTACCAGACCGGCGGCAAGCCCAGCACCGGCCACGGATAGCAGGAGCACAGGGTGCAAACCACGACGTTGTGGGTGTCAGCCGCGTTCTCGACCGCGACCATATGCTCGCCCTGCATGCCGGAAAATCCAAGCTCCGCAATGGCCGAGGTCGCATCCGCGAGCAGCCGCGCGCGATAGTCCGGATCGCACCACGAACGGGCGACAACCTGCGCGCCATTCTGCGGACCGATCTCGTTCGAGAACACATCCACGAGCGCATCGATTGCCGCGGGATCAACAAGCCCCTTTTCGACAAGCAATGTCTCGATGGCCTTGGCGCGCAACGCCGGATCGGGCGGCAACAACGAATGCGCGTGGGTGTGTTCGTGATGCGGTTTCTTCGTCATGTCAGCCTGACCATCCTGTCCCTCAGAAGCCCTGTGCTCACTGCCCCGCTATTTTTAGAACGGCGAGGAGAGAATGGCCATGCTGTTGGTTGTCCGGCAAAACAAAGGGCCTAGCCATTTCTGACTAAGCCCTTGTTTTACTTGGTGGAGCCGGACGGAATCGAACCGACGACCTCTACAATGCCATTGTAGCGCTCTCCCAACTGAGCTACGGCCCCGAAACTGTTTTGCGAGGGCGGGCTTGGGAACCAGCCTTCGCGGACGGCGGGAACATAATTATCCCCGCACCCAACGCAAGCGAAATATCGACCCCGCACAGCGAAAGTCGAAATCAGCACCCGCGATCAATCGTCGTCGCTGCTGCCCTTCTTGGGAATCGGCACAACATTGTCGTCATCATCGTCGAGATCGTCATCGGCGAGAACGTCGTCATCATCGTCATCGTCGTCGTCGATTTCCACACCCTCGACGAGCGCGGCGATTTCATCATCCTCATCGTCGTCATGCGCCATCGCCTTTGCCTTGAGGGCATCGTCATTGGCAGCCTTGGCCGCCGCCGCAGCTTCCTCGGCGCGCGCACGACGCGGCTTGAAGATTGTCTCCGGGTCGAAGACCGTTTCGCAGTTCGGGCAGACAATCGGCTGTTTCAGCTTGTCGTAGAAACGCGTGCCACAGGCAAGGCATGCACGCTTCACACCCCATTCGGGTTTTGCCACAGATTATTCCTCCGGTGAATTCGTACCGATGTGTATCGGTGCCGCCGTTTGCCACGAACGACACGGACTGTCAAAACCAAATCCACCCCGATTGGCTGTTTCCATACCGATCATCACTCCCGCGTGACCCCGCATTGCAACCTGTGCTAATCCCTCGCCGCCCGACATGACCCAGAACACTTCCATATCATCCGCCACCCAGAGCCGCCCTGCGACCGCCCGCCGCGCCGGTCCGCTCACCGGTCATATGGACGTGCCCGGCGACAAATCCATTTCCCACCGGGCCCTGATGCTGGGCGCGCTGGCCGTCGGCACCACCCGGATCGAAGGGCTGCTGGAAGGCGAGGATGTCCACGCCACCGCCGCGGCCCTGCGCGCCATGGGCGTGAACGTGGTCCAGGACGCGCCGGGCATCTGGCATGTTGACGGGGTTGGTGTGGCCGGCCTGCATGCGCCCGACGACGTGCTCGACCTGGGCAATTCGGGAACCTCGGCCCGGCTGCTCTGCGGCCTGCTAGCCGGGCATGGCTTCACCGCGATCATGACCGGCGATGACTCCCTGCGTAAACGCCCCATGAACCGGGTGATCGCCCCGCTGCGCGACATGGGCGTCAGGGTGGAAACCCGCGAGGGCGGTCGCATGCCGATGTCCTTCACCGGAACCGACTCGCTGCTGCCCATCGAATACACGCTCCCGGTCCCCTCGGCCCAGGTGAAGTCGGCGGTCCTGCTCGCCGGGCTCCACGCGCCGGGCAAGACGACCGTCATCGAGAGCATCGCGACCCGCGACCATACCGAGCGCATGCTGTCCCATATGGGTGCCGAGATCGTGATCGAGGAGACCCCCGCCGGACGCCGCATCACGATCACCGGCCAGAGCGAACTCTTGCCAGCAGCCGTCAAGGTTCCCGCCGATCCGAGTTCGGCCGCCTTCCCCGCTGTCGCGGCTGCGATCGTTCCGGGGTCGGAAATCCGGCTCACCGGGATCGGCATGAACCCCGCCCGCATCGGTGTCTTCACCTCGCTGGCCGAAATGGGTGCCGACATCACCTATACCCATGAACGTTCGGAAGGTGGCGAACCGGTCGCCGATCTCACGATCCGGGCCGCGGCGCTGACGGGCGCGCGGATCCCCGCCGAACGGGCAGCCTCGATGATCGATGAATATCCGGTGCTTGCCATTGCGGCGGCCTGTGCCAGCGGAACAACCGTGTTCGAGGGCGTAGGCGAGTTGCGGGTCAAGGAAAGCGACCGACTCGCCGCCATCGAGACCGGGCTGCAGGCCTGCGGCGTGGAAGTCACCACCGATGCCGACAGCATTACCATCACGGGTTGCGGCGGTCCCCCGCCGGGCGGCGCCACCATCGCGACCCAGCTCGATCACCGAATCGCCATGAGCTTTCTCGTGCTCGGCATGGCCAGCGAAAATCCGGTTTCAATCGACGATATCCGGCCCAGCGAAACCAGCTTCCCCGGATTTGCCGACGCCATGCGCGCGCTCGGTGCCGACATCACCGAAGGCAATCCGTCATGACAGCGCCGCGCCTGATCACCGTCGACGGACCGGCAGGCGCAGGCAAGGGAACCCTCGCCCGCCGCCTCGCTGCGCATTTCAAATACGCCCATCTCGACACCGGCAAGCTTTATCGTGCGGTCGGCCTGAACACGCTGGCGCGCGGCCAGGACCCCTCGAACCCGGCGGATGCGACCGCTGCGGCCCGGGCACTTGATGCGGCCGCGATTGCCCGTGGCGGCCTGGAAAACCCCGAACTGGCAGGTGACACGGCGGCATCTGCGGCCTCGAAAGTGGCGGCAATCCCGGAGGTTCGTGCGGTGCTGCTGTCCTTCCAGCGGGACTTCGCGGCAAACCCGCCCGGCGCTGCACAAGGGGCTGTTCTGGATGGCCGGGACACCGGAACCGTGGTCTGCCCGGACGCACCGGTGAAGTTCTTCATCACCGCAAGCGCGGAAGAGCGCGCAAAACGGCGTCATAAGGAGTTGCTGGACCGGGGTGAAACGAGTATATACCCCCGCGTCCTGGCAGATATGAAGGAACGGGACGTGCGCGACAGCACCCGGGCCATTGCGCCCTTGAAGGCCGCCGACGACGCACGCACCATCGACACCTCGGAAATGGATGCCGACGCAGTATTTGCGGCCGCCCTTGCCTATATCGCCGAGTATAACGACTGAAGTTCCCGAACGGATCGTCAGGCCCCGCGTCAATCGCACCGTTTCCATGTCCGGGTGAGCCGGACAGGCGGGCGAACTGACGTTCAAGACCACCGGAACCAACCGGTCGGCATGAAAAGAAATGATTGAAAGGACGTATCGTCACATGACCGATACCAATGTGGCACCCGAAGGTGCCGATTTCAGCGAAATCTTCGCTGACCTGCTCGAAGAGAGCTTCCAGGAAAATTCATCGCTCGAACGCACTGTCGTCAAAGGCACTGTGGTTTCGATCGACAGTGATCACGCGCTGATCGACGTCGGACTGAAGTCCGAAGGTCGCGTCGCGCTCAAGGAATTCGCACCGCCGGGACAGCCCGCCGAGATCGCCGTTGGCGACAAGGTGGAAGTCTTCGTCGAACGCTATGAAGACGTGAACGGCGAAGTCGTG
>JAURLR010000173.1 GCA_030831135.1 Alphaproteobacteria bacterium | reverse complement strand
TTCTCATCACCGGAATTTTTGCCGACCGGCAAACTCATGACAAATTCAAGGAACAGGTCGAGCAAGTGCGCGGCCTGAAGGAATTGTACTGGCATGCCGTGTTCATGAGCGATGAAGACCGCGCGCGCCGGGCCGACAATCTGCTCGCATGGGATGATGTGCTGATTCTTGAAACCAAGGTGGATGTGCAGATGGTTTCGACCCGGGGCGTGGCCGATGTGAATTTCCGCACGGCGGTGGATCCATTCGGCACGGTCTACCTCATGGGGCGCGCCCGCTCCCGACCGGAGCTCGACAAGGCGATCGACACGGTGGCAAAGACCGATGGCGTGAAGCAGGTGATCAACTACGCGTTTGTCCGCCCTTAGGCGATTTTACGCGGAAGGTCCTGTGCCCAGCACCTCTTCAAGCGTTTTCACCTGATGGCGCACATTGCCATCACGCTGGGACAGCTTGATGCGGTCGAAATATTCGAGAACCTCAACCGCGAGGTTGCGACCGATCCCGGCCGCCTTCCGGAAATCCGAGACACCGACGGTCCCGTCTGCTTCGATCATGCGCACGAACACCTCGCCATGGGCGCGTAATGCGGCAGGGGTGAAAAAGCGGTTTCCCGCAATCTGCACGGCCATTCCCATCCGTACCGCCTGACGCATGGTTTTCATGACGGCGCCCACGGTCAGGCCAGCACTGGCGGCAAGGTCATGGACGACAGGCGGGGTTTCCGGGGTTTCTTCCAGCATCGGCAACAGGACAGCCCAGTGCTTGGCATCGTCCCCGGTCAGTCCGGGCTGGTGGTCGGGTCGATGGAGCAGCATGCCATCGCTGGCGACGGACCCATCGGCGACGGTTGCGCTGACCAGCGCGTCAAAAAGCGTTTCGGGGACAAACCGGCCCATGCTGCGGCGCAGCTGGGCAGCTGCGGGGCCAAGACGGTCCGGGTTGGCCTTGTGAAACGCATCCAGCGCGGCCAGAAACTCCGTGCGCCGGGCGTCCCAGGCGGGCGGCGAAAGGGCCAGGCGATCAGAATCATTCCCGGCAACGACAGCTTGGGCCCCCGCAAGTATGGCGGTTGCTTCGGTGGCATTCACGTTGCGGGTTGCCAGAAAGGCGGCCAGCGGCAGGCCGGTTTCCGACAGGGTCAGTGCGCCCGACAGGGCCGCCTTGTGGTCGGGCGTGTCGAGGGCGTCGAGCATGGCGAGACGGTCGGCCCGGGCGCGTCCACGCCGGGGCGGGAACAGGTCGATCACATGCCCGCCACCCAGAGTTGTCTGAGCCGACTGGTCACGAATGACGAACCGGTCATGGGCGCAGGCCCCGATGCCCGCATCGAGTACCAGTTGTGCCAGCGCAGAATCTCCTGGTTCGATGGCTTCTGCACCCAGAACGGCGACCCGGCCGGTCACGTTCTTGGCCCCCAGATGCACATGCACCGGGGTCCAGTGGCGCAGGGGACGGCGGGCGTCAGCGACCACGCGCAACCGGACATCCAGCTTCTTGTAGAGTTGCAGACCGGGATCAGCGACCAGCCAGTCGCCCCGCGCGATATCATCCTTGTCGATGCCG
Organism: Alphaproteobacteria bacterium; assembly: GCA_030831135.1. Classification (GTDB taxonomy): domain Bacteria; phylum Pseudomonadota; class Alphaproteobacteria; order UBA6615; family UBA6615; genus JABJAG01. Next base: position 1,979 of record JAURLR010000173.1, on the reverse strand, counting down.
GCCAGATTGATCGCCAGCCGGTCTCCGGCGCGTCCTGTCTCGCTTTCGGCATTGTTGGCATGTATGCCGCGCACCCGTGCCTGGGTGTCGAAACCGGCGATCCAGAGCCGGTCCTCGCGTTTGACTTCGCCCGAGAATGCCGTGCCGGTGACCACAAGGCCTGCCCCGGCAACGGTGAAGACACGGTCGATGCCGAGGCGAAAATGGCCGCCTTCCGCCTTGTTCTGAACCTCTTCCGACAGGGTGGTGATCTTTGCGGCAAGGGCGTCGATGCCGGTGTTGGTGATGGCCGATACCGGAAAGATCGGCGCACCGGCCAGAGAGCTGTCGGTCAGCAGGTTTGCGATCTCGGCCTCGACCTCGCGGACGCGCGCTTCGGGCACCCGGTCGATCTTGGTGAGGGCGACGAGGCCACGCGAGACACCGAGAATGTCGAGGATCGCCAGATGCTCGCGGGTCTGCGGCATCGGGCCGTCATCGGCGGCGACCACCAGCAGGGCGCAGTCGATTCCGGTGACCCCGGCCAGCATGTTGTGGACCAGCCGTTCATGGCCGGGCACGTCGATGAAGCCCAGCCGCGCGCCATTCGCGAGATCGGTATAGGCAAAGCCGAGATCAAGCGTCATGCCGCGCTTTTTCTCTTCAGGCAGACGGTCGGCATCCGTCCCTGTCAGGGCTTTGACGAGCAGGGTCTTGCCGTGGTCGATATGCCCGGCGGTTGCGATGATCATCGGCGTGCCAGCTCCCTGAGTTGTGTGCGAAAGCCATCCACATCATCCAGACACCGCATGTCCAGCCACAAAGCGTCATCCTGAACACGCCCGATGATGGGAACCGGCAGGTTGCGGAGGTCAGCGGCCAGTCGTTTCAGGGCCGCCCCGCGCCCGCGCGTCGCGTGAGGCATGATTGTGATGGCGGCACTGTCGAGGGTTTCCACGGGTAACGCCCCCGAGCCGATCTGGCCCGCGCAGTCGGCAATGCCGACATCGAAGCTGTCGCCCAGCGCGGCGGCGACGTCGTCCAGTACGGCTTGGGCATCCGCGCGGATATCGACGGCCTTGCGCGCAAGCCGTCCCAGTGTTGGCAGCCGTTCGGCGAGGCGATCGGGGTCCCGGTAAAGCCGGAGCGTTGCCGCCAGCGCCGCGAGGGTCGCCTTGTCGCAGCGCAGGGCGCGTTTGAGAGGGTTTTTCTTGAGCTTTGCGATCAGATCCTTGCGCCCGACGATCAGGCCGGATTGGGGACCACCGAGAAGCTTGTCGCCCGAAAATGTGATGATGTCCGCACCCGCTGCGATGGTTTCGCGCGGGGTCGGTTCATGGGGCAGGCCCCAGCGCTCCAGATCGACCAGCGCACCAGCGCCCAGATCGACCGCAAAGGGTATGTCTGCATCCCGTGCGATCCCGGCCAGAACCGGCTCGGCCACGCTCGCCGTGAAACCCTGCACCATGTAGTTCGAGGTGTGGACCTTCATGATCAGGCCGGTACGTTCACTGATCGCGTCTTTGAAATCCTTCGCGTGGGTCCGGTTGGTGGTGCCGACTTCGACCAGTTTTGCACCGGCCCGGGACATGATGTCGGGAATCCGGAACGAGCCGCCGATCTCAACCAGCTCCCCTCGGGACACCGGGACCTCCTTGCGCAGCGCCAGCGCATTGAGCAACAGAAAGACAGCACCGGCATTGTTATTCACGACTGTCGCAGCTTCCGCGCCGGTCAGTTCACACAGCATCTCCTCGACATGGACGTCACGGTCACCCCGTTTGCCGGATGTCAGATCGAATTCCAGATTGCTCGCGCCGCGTGCGGCATCGGCCATTGCAGTGATCGCCTCCTCGGCGAGGGGCGCGCGGCCAAGATTGGTATGCAGCACGGTTCCCGTCAGGTTGAACACCCGTTTGAGCGAAGGTGCTGCCGCGCGCGCGAGCAAATGGGCCGCGCTTTGTGCAATGGCGCTTTCGCCCAGCTCGACCGCCTGACCA
>JAURLR010000172.1 GCA_030831135.1 Alphaproteobacteria bacterium | reverse complement strand
TGACCTTCCGGAATGCCGAGGAACTGCGCGAAATCGCGCGCGATGTGCCCGAGGACCGTATTCTGGTTGAGACCGATGCGCCTTTCCTGGCCCCGATCCCCAACCGCGGCAAGCGCAACGAACCTGCTTTTGTTGCGCACACCGCAGGTGTCCTGGCCGAAGTGAAGGGCATGGATATCGCTGCGCTGGAGACCGCCACGACAGACAATTTCTTCCGCCTGTTTTCGCGCGCCGAACGGCCCGCGGCAGCAGGCTGACAGCAGATCACGGGCAGGGGTCGTCGGTGCGGATCACGGTTCTGGGGTGCGGCAGTTCGGGCGGCACACCGCTGATCGGGCCCGATGGCTGGGCCGATATTGATCGGACAAACCCGAAAAACCGGCGGCGGCGACCCTCCATCGTTGTGGAGAACGCCGACACCCGCATTCTTGTCGACACCTCGCCCGATCTGCGTGAACAGCTGATCGCGGCGGAAATCTGGGATATCGACGCGATCCTGTTCACCCATGCCCATGCCGATCACGTCAACGGGATCGATGATATCCGGCCACTGAACTACCGCCACGGCGGCGCGCTCGATGCCTATGGCAGCGCGCAGACGCTGGATATCCTGCAGGAACGGTTTGCGTATGTGTTCGAGCCGTACAGCGTACCGCGCCCGCAATTCTGGCGACCCTGCCTGACACCCCACAAGATCAAGGGCGATTTCAGGGTCGGAAGCCTTGATATCCGGTCATTTCAGCAGGAACATGGTCGTATGCCGTCACTCGGTTTCCGGTTCGGGCCGTTTGCGTACTCCACGGACGCCAAATCGCTTCCCGATGATGCTTTCAGCCTGCTCGAAGGTATCGACACCTGGATTGTCGACTCTCTGGGCGATACACCGCACCCGACCCACAGCCATCTGGAGCAGACACTGGAATGGATCGCGCGGGTCAAACCTCGTCGCGCCATCCTGACCCATCTCAGTCACCGGGTGGATTATGAAGAACTGCGCGCCAGGCTTCCTGCGGGCGTCGAACCGGGATTTGACGGCATGGTGATCGATATTCCCGAGTGATATTTGCAACTTCGGTTCACGAACACCTCACGGTCTCCTAGACTAGGAAAGATCACTCAAAAACCCCGTCATGCGCGGACTTGATCCGCGCATCTTCTGCTTGAGAAAGAGATTGCCGGGTCAAGCCCGGCAATGACGAGAAAAGGACTAGTCAGACCATGACGACCGAAAAAGAAATCATCTATGTCGGTGACCCGATGTGTTCCTGGTGCTGGGGTTTTTCGCCGGTTTTGCACCAGATCGAACGCGATTACGGCAAGGAAGCACCGTTACGACTGATCGTCGGCGGTTTGCATGCCTTTGATACCGATCCGATGAATGAGCAGTACAAGGCCACCATCAAACATCACTGGGAACAGGTTGCCGAAGCCACCGGGCAGCCGTTCAACTATGCGTTTTTTGATCGCGAAGGCTTTGTGCTCGATACCGAACCGGCCTGCCGCGCCACGGTCGTCGTGCGGAACATGAAGCCCGAGGCGCTGCTGTCCTTCTATGAACGCATTCACAAGGGCTATTACGTCGAGGATACCGACACGACGAAGCTCGAAACCTTCCTTGATTATGCAGAGAAGGAAGGCATCGACACCAAGGCTTTCGCTGAAGCGTTCGAATCCGAAGCCGCCAAGCAGGAGACCATGGAGGATTTCAGCTGGTGCCAGGAGGCAGGTGTGACGGGATTTCCTACTGTGGTGCTGCGCGAAGATGAAACCATGGCCGCACTGACGGTTGGCTATCAGCCGTTTGAAAGCATCAAGCCCGTGCTGGATGCCTGGATGTCAGGCGACCTCAGCGTCAAGAAACAGGTGCAGGCGGCTCAGCAGAACGACAATCAGGTGGTTCACTAGTAGATAAGCACTGGAAATGAAGCTATTGAAGTCAAATATGATATATAATTTAACATAATATATATTATGCGTTTCTTGGGTTTTATCCCATGTCTTGCGATTTGACCGAATGGCTGTGTCCTCTTTCGCCTCTCTCGCCTGGAAATTGATCATCACCGCGTTGATCGTGGCGAGCGGATTGGTTGTTGCCCTCTACCTTTCACAAGACCGTCTGATATTCCCGGCGCCTCACGGGATTAGGCCATAGGCTGTTCATCCATCCTTCAAGGTTGTGTCCATATCCACGCCTGACGGCGAAACGCTCTTCGCGCTCCATCATCCGGCCGAGGCCAGTCAGGCGACGATACTTGTATTCCACGGGAATGCGGACGCCGCACTCTTTCAGCAGCCCAGGGGCCTATCCCTCGCCGACGCCGGTTTCGGCGTGCTTCTGGTCGAATATCGCGGTTACCCCGGAAGTACCGGCAAACCGTCGGAAAAAGGCCTGATCATCGACGGATTGGCAGCATTCGACTTCATTCGCAGCGGCCACGGCGGTGCCATCGGGGTTTATGCGAGTTTGCTGGGTACCGGCATTGCCATCCCGTTGGCTGCCGAACGCGATGTCTTCGCCATGGTCCTGGATTCACCCTTCGATTCCATTCAGGCCATTGCCCAGAACGCGTTTCCCTGGATTCCGATGGGCTTGCTCCTCAAGCACAAATTCCGGTCTGACGAATGGATCGGGCGGGTCGACACCCCGCTCCTCATCATCCATGGCAGTGCGGATAGTGTGATCCCGATCAAACACGGCAAGGCGTTGTTCGAGCTTGCCCCGGTGGGATCCAGATTCATGGAAATACCCGGTGCCGGCCACAACAACCTGTCCCAGTTCGGCACAATCGATGCCGCCATTCGGTTTTTCAGCGAAAAACTCGGTCTCGAACAGCCCTAACGGGCCGCAGTCTTCCTTCGGATCTTCGTGGGATCGTCGCGATAGAGCATGAATCGCGCGAGCGGCCGTTTCATCAGGTAAAGATAGGCGCCATGCAGTACCACGGCCCAGATCACGAGACCCGAAAGTGCTTCGTGAATGTCTTCAAAGACATGGCCACCCTCACCCAGCGTCATGAGCCCCGTCACTGTCGCCAGAATGACGGTCACGGCCACCGCCAGGATCAGCGACTTGCTGATC
>JAURLR010000171.1 GCA_030831135.1 Alphaproteobacteria bacterium | reverse complement strand
TCGATCGCGACGTCAACGCCTTCATGAATTTCCTGAACCGTGCAGTCAAACACAGCATTCTTGCCCGCAAGATCGTCAACGCCGTACTCGTCCGGGAAGGACACCTTCACATCGAGCTGCTTGCCGATCTCGGCACCGACCAACTGGTCCTCGAAACCGGGGATGAACTGGTCGGAGCCGAGCTCCAGGCGGATGCCCGTGCCCGCGCCACCTTCAAAGGCGACATCGTCGATCTTGCCCTCGAAATCGATGACAACAATATCGCCCTTTGCTGCCGGACGAGGTGTTTCGATCGGCTTCGTCTCGCGGTTCTGCTGGACGATACGCGCGATCGCGTCATCGATCTCGGAATCCGTTGGCACAACCTTGATCCGCTCGAGTTCAATGCTGGCCAGATCAAGGTCGCCGATCTCGGGCAGGATTTCGATCGAAAGTTCGAATTCCAGATCTTTGCCCGCATCGAATGACACGATCTCGATCTTCGGTTGACCGGCCGGCCGCAGACCGTGTTCGGTCATGACATCGCGCGAGGTGTCCTGAACGGTCGCCTCGAGCACTTCACCCATCACGGAGCCGCCAAAGCGTTGCTTGAGCACCTTGAGGGGCACCTTGCCCGGGCGGAAGCCCGGAATGCGGACGGTCTTCCCGACTTCTGTCAGGCGCTCATCCACGCGCTTTTCGATATCATTTGCCGCGACGGTTACTTTGTAGTCGCGGACAAGGCCTTCATTTTTGGTTTCGACGACGTCCATGTCCGGGTCCGATTTTCTGCTGTCCGTGTTGAATTTCAGTTGGGTCCCCGACGGATCGGTGCCGGGCCCCCGGTATTCTATTACTGTTCGTACCGGCGTGCCGGACGAAATGGTGCGGGCGAAGGGACTTGAACCCCCACGACTTTGCAGTCACCAGGACCTAAACCTGGCGCGTCTACCAGTTCCGCCACGCCCGCGTACGCAATTTCCAAATGATGAGATCGCACGCACTGCGTACTCCGAGCGTCAACCCGCCCGGACGGCGGTTGTCCTATACCATCATGTTTGCCGAGTAAACGGCCCAGCGCACGCAAACCACCCCATCAATCCGGGCTGAGCCTGGACCGCAAGGCCTGTAGGACCGGCGGGAGCGAATCCGCGATATCCTCGGCAATCAAACCGGCACCGAACCGGTTTGCTGCTTCACCATGCAGCCAGACTCCAGCGGCAGCCGCTTCAAAAGCGCCCATACCTTGTGCCAGCAGCCCGAGAACCAGCCCTGCCAGCACATCCCCGCTTCCGGCAGTCGCTAGATCAGGCGGCGCGTTGTTGTTGATCGCGGCACGCCCATCGGGTCCTGCAATGACCGTATCCGGGCCCTTGAGAACAACCACAGCCCCCGACAACCGGGCCGCATTGCGAACGCGCGCCACACGTCCGATTTCCGGATCGTCAGAGTGCGAATCGAAAAGCCTTTTGAATTCACCTTCATGGGGTGTCAGCACGGTCCCGGAGTCGCGTGTGTGAATGTCCTCAAAGAGTTGCGCAGGTGAATCCGCAAAGCAGGTGATCGCATCGGCATCGATCACGCATGCAGCATGCGATTTCAGGGCCGCACGCGTGTAGGCCCGCGTTGTCTCCGAAATGCCGTTCCCCGGACCCACGAGGACCGAACCGATACGGGGGTCTTCCAGCACGGCGGCAAAGGCTGCGGCATCCTCGGCGGCACGAACCATGATCGAGGGCCGCCCTGCCCGATAGATCGCCAGAGCATCGGGGTGGCTGACAATCGAGGCCAGGCCCGCCCCCGCCCGAAGTGCTGCATAGGCCGCAAGCCGCGCGGCACCGGTCAGTTCCCGCCCGCCGGCCACAATGGCGTGGCCTCTGGTGTATTTGTGGCTTTCTGCAGATGGCACCGGATAGCTCCGACCCCACAGCGCGGGGCCATTGGCCGAATGCAGAGGTTTGATATCGTCGAGCACGGCGTCCGGAATTCCGATATCGGCGACCCGAATATCACCGCACAGCGCCCGCCCGGGAAACAAAAGATGGCTGGGTTTTCGCCGGAAGAAGGTCACCGTCAAATCGGCACGCGGCGCGGCACCACAAATCCGCCCGGTATCGCCAAGCACACCGCTGGGCACGTCAACAGACAGACACGGCACACCCAGATCATTGATCGCATCCACCACCTGCCGCGCCGCGCCATCCAGATCGCGGGTCAGCCCGGCTCCGAAAATCGCATCGAGAACCACATCCGCGCCACAAAGGACATCAGCCCCAAACGGCATGACATCCCCCTGCCAGTGTTGCGCATTGACCGCAGCAACCCCCCGCAGAGCGGTGCGCGCGCAGAGCAGGGCGAGGGCGACGTCACGTCCGCGTTCGGCGAGTAGCCGCGCCGCGACGAAACCATCGCCGCCATTGTTCCCCGGGCCACAGAGCACAACCACCCGTCCCTCGGGCCATCGGTGCGACAGCGCATCGGCGAGCGCCCTTCCGGCACGTTCCATGAGTTCAAGGCTTGATGTCCCGCGTGCAACCGCACCGGCATCGGCGCGATACATTTCCGATACGGTCAGAAGTTCGCAAGGCGGTTCTATCCAGTGGGTGGTCATGACCACAACCTAGCAAACCCGAAGGGCAGCGCGGACAGATTTCCGAAGCGGGGAAATT
>JAURLR010000170.1 GCA_030831135.1 Alphaproteobacteria bacterium | reverse complement strand
GCCCAGCCAGGGTCGGGGCGGTGTGGCGCGCGCACCACGCGCAACCAAATCCGCGAGGATCGGCTTGAGCAGGTCGATGGGAACGATCATGTTGCCGTCGATCTCATCGTCATCACCGGCGGCCTGTTGAATATACAATGAGCCGATGCCGGCGAGACGGCCCGACCAATCGATCACGGCGGCACCGCTCCAGCGGGGATGCGCGGGTACGGTGAAGATCGCCTTGTCCAGAAGGTATTCCCACGACCCTGCAAACTCGCGAACCGAAATCACTTGCGCGTTGACGGCCGCCTCGCGGCCACCCTGACCGGCGATGATGACGGAATCCCCCGACGTGATCGGCGCTGAGTCCGTGAATTCCAGATGGGGAAGGTCTAGTGAGCCGAGAGATTGCACCAGCCCGAACCCGGTTTCCTGATCGTAACCCACAACATGAGCGGGCCGCGCACTGCCATTGTTCCCGATCAGCCAGACCTCTTCGGCTTCAGTCACCAGATAGCCGATGGTCAGAACCAGCCCATCGGCGCTGATGACAACGCCCTGACCTTCCCGTTCGGTGCCCAGGATCGGTGCCGTGAAGGCATCATCGGGAACATTTGCGCGCAGTGACACCACGGATGACAGGACACGGTCGAGGTCGAACGTGACTTCGTCGGGACTGGGGTGACGTCCCAGGCTCAAATTCCATGGATGCGATTCGCTCACGCCCTGCTGCTCCGGTTCCGGCTTCTCGTTATGGGTTCGTCTGGTCTATGGGAGGTAGTGCCCCGGGGTGTCGGCGGTCAAGTGTACAACACGAAATGTTTGGATGCGGCGCGAAGTGCGTGCGTGGTCGGGAATCCGTCTTCACGCACGCGCTGCGCCGCGTTTCCCGCCGCCATCCTTGTTGAAGTTCTCGTTGATGTACCAGTCGAGGTAATCATGAATGTTAATGGGTTCAAACTGCGCCGGGTTGTCATCCGAGACGCAGGTTGCCAGAGGAACGGCCTCGGTATCCCAGGTCGGATTGAAGAAGAAGGCAATCGAATAGCGGTCATTGCGCGGCGGCACCACGCGATGGGGCGTGGCGATGAACCGGCCGTTGGTCCAGCGGTTCATGAACTCGCCGGTGTTCACGATGATCGCATCTTCGACCTGCTCGGCCGGAATCCATTCGCCCTGGGGTGTCTGAATCTGAAGGCCCGGTTCATCCGAGAGCGGCAGGAAGGTGATGAAGCCATGGTCGCGATGGGGCGAAATGCCGAACTGGTTGTCCGCAGCCTCCGGTGATCCGGGATAGAAGGCATTGCGGGTGGTCCACATCGGATCCGCGAAAAAGCGATCAAAATAGTCTGCCGACAGGTCAAGAGCCCGGGCATAGACCGCGAGCATCTTGTAACCGAGACCCTCGATCGCATGATAGTAGGCGGTCATATTGGCGCGGAACCCGGGCAGAATGTCTTCATCGGGCCATTGATTGGGGCCCAGAAAGCTGCGACCTGCAGTCACCTCGGGGTGTTCGGCGGAGCGTTCACGAAAATTCAGGATCACCTCGTTCAGGTCGGGCTGGGTGTTCTGGTTCACCGTCGATGTCACATAGACCGATGCCTTCGCCGGCACATAACCAGCCCGCTGCGCGTTCAGCTTGATCTTGAGCTTTTCGTCCTGTGGCAGGGCAAAGAAGCGGCGCAGTTCGGTATAGGCCTGCTGGATCAGGCCGCGGGGGATGCCATGGTTCACCGTGAAATAGAAGCCGATATTCTCCTGTGCGTGACGAAGTTGACCGGCAAGGGTTTCGAGTGCCCCGGCTTCACCTGCCAGATAGGGGCCGAGATCGAGAACCGGTATTTCCGTGGCGGGTACGGTCGCCTTTTCAGCCTGCATCATTTCGCTCCGTCGGTCAGTTGGGTACGCCCGGAAAATTCTGGCCGCAGTGGATGAAGCTCAAGCGCCAGAAATATGCCAGGAGAAAGGATGCTCATCTGGAAATTCGGTGTCAAATAACAACGAGCCAGTTTGGCATGGCCGTACCAAAAAATGGTCTTTGCACTGATAGCGATTTATGTATCGGAAAACCAGATGCGGGGCGCTGTTCCAGAACTCGTCCGCGACCCTGCCGGGTCTTTGACGGCACCGACACCTAAGACGTCGTCTGACGCGTTTACGGTTCCACCTCCAAGTGGTTTGCGCGCTGGTGCCAATTGCAGCACCGGCGCGTTTTTCTTTTCCGGAAGTGGTTGTATTGTCGGCAACCTCAATGACCGGATGGAGAGACTTTCATGAGCGCCCAACCCGACCATGTACACGCCCTGAACCTGCCGATCCCCGAAGCCGACGCGCTCGATGAGGATCTGCAGAAGTATTTTGCCATTTGCCAGGAAAAGCTCGGCATGGTGCCCAATGTGTTGCGCAGCTATGCCGTGGCGCCGGCGCGGTTGCGGGCGTTCATTGCCATGTACAACGACCTGATGCTCTCGGAGTCGGGGCTCTCGAAGCTCGAACGGGAAATGATCGCGACGGTCGTCTCCAGTGAGAACAAGTGCTTCTATTGTGTGGTCGCCCATGGGGCGGGGGTGCGCGAATTGTCGGGTGATCCCGCGCTGGGCGAGCTGATGGCCATCAACTACCGGGCAGCCGACCTGCCGGCGCGGCAGCGTGCGATGCTCGATTTCGCCGTCAAGGTAACCAAAACCCCTGCAGAAGTCGAAGAATCGGACCGTCAGGCGTTGCGGGATGCTGGCTTCGACGAACGCGATATCATGGATATCGCCAATGTGACGGCCTTCTTCAACATGACCAATCGGGCCTCCACAGCGCTCGACCGGATGCCAAACCCCGAATATCACGCCAAGGCGCGATAAACCGGGTTTTTGGGGGATAACGGGCGTTGACACACCGGGGGCTGGCGGTTAGGTTCCGCGCGTTCCCGCCCTGCTGGGCGGACTTTTTTATGACGGGAGCGGTCCAATGAAGGTCGCAAGTTCACTGAAGACACTCAAGAAGCGCGGTCGCGGTTGCCAGATTGTGCGCCGACGTGGTCGCATCTATGTGATCAACAAGACCAATCCCCGCTTCAAGGCACGCCAGGGCTGATTGCCATTCCGGCAGTTCGGACCTAGAGAAACCGCGCTTTTTTGCGCGGTTTTTTGTTGCCTGTATCCCGCTATACTCGCGGTGAACCAGTTGGAGCGAATTCATGAAGATGCCTGATCCAGATGCGGATGTGATCGCACGACGTGAGGAGATTACGGCTGCGCTGCGCACCATCATCCCCGGCGAGGGTGTGATCGCGGATGCCACAGGAATGGCGGTCTATGAGTCCGACGGCCTGACCGCCTATCGCCAGTTGCCGCTGATCGTGGTGCTCCCGGAAACGGTGGCGCAGGTCAGTGCGGTGATGCGTTACTGCAATGAAAACAGCGTCAAGATCGTCCCGCGGGGCGCGGGAACCTCGCTTTCTGGCGGCGCGCTGCCAGCCGCAGACGCGGTGACGCTGGGGCTGGGCAAGTTCAATCGCGTGCTCGAGGTCGACTACGAGAACCGTTGCGCCCGGGTGCAGCCCGGGGTCACCAATCTGGGGATTACCCAGGCGGTTGAGGCCGATGGTTTCTATTACGCACCCGATCCCTCCAGCCAGATCGCCTGCACGATCGGCGGCAATGTCGCGGAAAACTCCGGCGGTGTGCACAGCCTCAAATATGGCCTGACCACCAACAATATTCTCGGCATCGAGATGGTGCTGCCCGATGGCGAAATCATGCGTCTGGGTGGCAAGCATATGGATTCGGAAGGCTATGACCTGCTGGGTCTGATGACCGGCTCTGAAGGCCTGCTGGGTGTGATCACCGAAGTGACAGTGCGGATCCTGCCCAAGCCCACCACCGCACGCGCCCTGATGATCGGGTTTGAGTCCAGTGAAGCCGGGGGCCAGTGCGTTGCCGACATCATCGGGGCCGGGATCATTCCCGGTGGCATGGAGATGATGGACCGGCCCGCGATCAAGGCAGCCGAAGCCTTTGTGCAGGTCGGCTATCCGCTCGATGTGGAGGCCCTGTTGCTGGTCGAGCTCGATGGCCCGCCCGTTGAAGTGGATTTCCTGATCGAACGTGTGCGCGAAATCGCCGAAGCTCTGGGCGTGGTTTCGATCCGGATCAGCGAGAGCGAAGAAGAACGCCTCCAGTTCTGGGCGGGGCGCAAAGCAGCCTTTCCGGCGATTGGCCGCCTGTCACCGGATTACTACTGCATGGATGGCACCATCCCGCGCCACAAGCTGCCAGAGGTGCTGGCGCGCATGTCCAAGCTCTCGGACAAGTACGAGCTGGGCGTGGCGAATGTGTTCCATGCCGGCGACGGCAATCTGCATCCGCTGATCATGTATGACGCGAACAAGCCCGGTGAGCTGGAGCGGGCCGAGGATTTCGGGTCCGATATCCTGCGGCTGTGTGTGGAAGTTGGTGGCGTCCTGACCGGGGAGCATGGCGTTGGTGTCGAGAAGCGCGACCTGATGGAAGAGGTCTTCACCGAAGATGATCTCAAGCAGCAGCAGCGCCTCAAATGCGCCTTCGATCCCAACCAGCTGCTCAATCCCGGCAAGGTCTTCCCGACCTTGCACCGCTGCGCCGAACTCGGCCGCATGCACATTCAGCGCGGCAAGATGCCGTTCCCTGATATCCCCCGTTTCTGAGCCATCGCCGATGCGTTCGAGAATCGTTTACACAGACACGTTTCGTCGTTCCCGCGAAGGCGGGAACCCATTAACGCAAGCGGTGGCATCGTCGGGCATCGGCGTTTATGGATGCCCGCCTTCGCGGGCATGACGAACAGAAAGTGGGCCTAGTCCGATGATCGAAACCCTGAAACCCCAGACCACCGAACAGGTTGTCGAGGCCTTGGCCTGGGCAAGTGCCGAGGAGACCCCGGTTGAGATTCTGGGCACCGGCACCAAGCGCGGATTTGGCCGCCCGATGGGGGATGGCAACCGCACGATTGCCCATGCGGTCGATCTATCGGGACTGAGTGGGATCACGCTCTACGAACCCGAAGAGCTCGTGCTCTCGGCATGGGCGGGTACGCCGTTGGCGGAGATCGAGGCGGCTGTGGCGGAGAAGGGCCAGATGCTGGCCTTCGAGCCGCCGGCTCTTGCGCGTCTTTATGGCAGCACGGGTGGAACCCTGGGCGGCATGATTGCCTGCAATCTGGCCGGACCGCGCCGCATCAAGGCGGGTGCCGCGCGCGATCATATTCTGGGCATCGAATCCGTGACCGGGCGTGGTGAACTTGTGAAGAGCGGTGGCCGGGTCGTGAAAAATGTCACCGGCTATGACCTCTCCAAACTGCTGACTGGATCCTTTGGAACGCTCGCCGCACTGACCCAGATCACCATCAAGGTATTGCCCGCACCCGAAACCGTTGAAACCGTTCTGCTGACCGGACTGGACGATGCAGCAGCTGTGCGCGCCATGGCGCTGGCGATGAATTCCAGCCACGAAGTCTCGGCGGCAGCGCATGTGCCGGTAGTTCATGCCGGAGCCGTTCACGGGGGAAGTGACGCTGTGACGGCCATTCGCATCGAAGGCT
>JAURLR010000169.1 GCA_030831135.1 Alphaproteobacteria bacterium | reverse complement strand
GATGCAGGGCGTGTGGATTGGCACCCGACCATCACAGATGCGGCTGCGGAGTCCGGTCTCGCACGTGACGAGGCTGGCGATCTGAAGGTGTCTGCGTGAGCGAGCGACGTAAAGCGCTTGTTACGGGCACATCAACGGGTCTGGGGCGCGAGATTGCGCTGGGTTTCGCGCAGAACGGTTATGATGTTGCCTTCGCGGATCGTGATGCAGCAATGCTCGATGAGGTGATGGCACTTCCCGAGCTGGCTGGCGTCAACGCTGTTCCGGTCACTCTTGAGCTTACCTCCGAAGACAGCATTGTCTTGGGTCTGAACGCTGCCGTTGACGGCCTCGGGGGCCTTGATGTGGTGGTGAACAATGCCGCGTTGGCGTTGATCAAGCCTGTCGTTGATGTGACCTGGGATGACTGGGATCGCCTTATGAGCGTGAATCTCAAAGGTGCGTATTTTCTGTCGGCCCGTTTTGCAGCCCACTGCATGGCGGCCAACCAGCCCGGTGCGATCGTCAATATTGCCTCGACCCACGGTCTGACCGGTATCGCAGGCCGCTCTGTCTACGGCATCACCAAGGGCGGGCTGATCCAGATGACCCGGATGCTCGCCATCGAGTGGGTGGAGCAGGGCATTCGTGTGAATGCCGTGGCGCCAACCACGGTGATGACCGAAAGCCGTGCGGAAATGCTGAAAGATCCGGACACCCGCGCGCGCATGCTTTCACGAATCCCGGTGGGGCATTTCCCTGACCCGTCGGAAATCGCCGGCGCCGTACGTTATCTGGCTGGTGCCGAGCAGGTCTCCGTGACGGGGCAGGTGTTGGCTGTCGATGGTGGCCTGACGGCTGCCTGAATTCATGTCGTCATTGCGAACCCAACGGGTGAAGCAATCCAGAGCGGGCGCGCTGGAACGACTGGATTGCTTCTTCGCGTTGCTTCTCGCAATGACAGATATGCGAAATACGGCCTGGGGCTACTCGTCGATGACGGCCACCGGGCGGATCGGACTGCCCGTGCCACCGCGGATTTTCAGCGGAAACCCGATGAAGCGGAAACGGCCCTTACCGACGACCTGATCGAGATTGGCCAGACCTTCCATATGGGTGAACCCCATATCGCGGCAGACCAGGTGAACCTCGAAATTGTCCTTGCCCGGACGCCCGGGGCTGGCTGCCTCAACGCCAAACATGACGATGCCCTTGTTGCCCAGCCATTCGGCAGCTTCCTTGGTGAGGCCGGGAAAGTCCGTCATGAATTCGGGCGTACCGAAGGTGCGGTCATAATGCGCCATATAGAGCAACACCGTGTCTCGTGGCCGGATGTCGATCCCGGCGGCTTTCTCGGCCGATTCGAGTTCTGCAACGCCAATCCGGCTCTTGAGTTCGACATGAGAAAGGTCGAGGCAAACGGCTTCGGTGTAGAAGTCCTCCAGAGGCATCTGGTCCACCGAAAGCGCCTTCGGATCGGCATCGAAATGCACCGGCGCGTCCACATGGCTGCCCGTGTGTTCGCCGAAGGACATGTATTTCGACGCGATGGAGAATCTTACCCCTTCGGCCTCCCGGAAGGTGTCATGGGTGTTCCAGTCGGTCAGGACCGCGGGGGGGTGATTGGGCAGGGTCGGGCATTTGTGAAAAATCTCGCCGCTCAAATCGATCAGTTGCATGGTTGGGTTCCTTCCGAACGTGCTGTTTGAATCTAGTTTTCGTTTTCGTAGGTCGCAACGCCGCCGATGGCGGACAGGTCTTCCTCGCGCCCGCGAAACTCGAGCGTGTTCCGGTCCGGATCGCGCACAAAAACCGAGACATGGCCGTCGCGTCCGAACTTCACCGGACCCTGGGTGATCGTGATGTTGTTGGCGCGCAGGATTTTCACGGTTTCCAGAATCGAATTCACCCGAAATGCGATATGGGTGAAACCGGGATATTTGGTCGGAATATCCATCAGGATATTCTCACCGTCATTGTCGTCATTGGCGTTGAACACAAGGTTCAGTTCGACATCCTCGGCGTTCTTCACCACGGCCACGGGGTCGTTGTCGGCCTTGTGAATGACCCGAAATCCGAACAGCTCGTAGAACGTCATGGCGCGATCCAGATTAGCGACACGGATGCCGACGTGATCGATGGTTTCAATCTGCATTGTTGGGGCTCATGCTGGGGAATCGATGACGATGGGAGTTTAGCCGGTGACCCGGTTGCCGCCAATCACAGGCCCGCGAGCAGGGCGAGCATGGCCGGGACACTCAGGATCGCGATCAGGGTCTGGCTTGTCAGGATGGCCGCCATCAACTCGTGATCTCCGCCCATCTGGCGTGCGAGAACATAAGACGTGGTCGCCGTGGGCTGGCTGTGGAACAGAGCAAGCATGGCCAGGACGGAAGCTTCAAGGCCCAGCAGCACGCCCAGACCCACCGCAATGGCCGGAACCAGAACCAGCTTGCCTGTGCTCGCCATAAGGATTCCCGGCAGATGCCGCCCGATCGACGCAAGGCGCAACCCGGCACCAGCCGTCAGAAGCGCGACGGGAACGCCAGCTCCGGCAATCATGCCAATGCTTGAATCAATCACCTTTGGCACGGGAATTCCGGTGAGATTGAGCAGGATACCGAGCACGGCAGCAAGAATGAACGGGTTGGTCGCAAGCCTTTTGGCCAGCTGCCCGATATTGGCCTCTCCCTGAGTGCCCCAGCGGGCAAGCACCAGCACGCTGAGGACGTTTACCAGGACCGTAAAAAACGCGACGGCGATGATAACCAGCGCCGCTCCGTCTGCGGGCAGCAGGACGGGGGCGGCGGCCAGGGTGATGAAGAAATTCGCCCGGGTTGAACCCTGAAAGACCGATGTGAAGCCCGCATCGCCCATAACGAGGAACCGGGACAGAAGCGGGCGCAGCAGGATCAGAAGGGCCGCCATGATCAGCACGGCGCCCAGAAGGGCTATCACCATGCGCGAAAAGGGCAGGGTGGCGAGGTCGGCATTGTAGAGGTCATGGACCACGAAGGCCGGGATCAGCAGGTTATAGGCCAGCTTCTCGATGGGGCGCCAGAGGCTGTCCTCGCGCAGCCACAGTGCCTTGGCGGCCCATCCGACAGCGATCAGCAGAAAGATCGGCGCAAGCGCGAGGAATGTCTGGAGCATTTGTTTGGCCTTGGGCGGCGATTTTGGAGCCGCGCCGGAAAGAGATCAGTGGCTCAGAATCTGGCTCAGGAACAGCTTGGTGCGGTCCGACTGCGGATTGTTGAAGAACTCGTCCGGCGTGTTCTACTCCACCACCTGACCCTCGTCCATGAAGATCACCTGGTCTGCGACCTGCGAGGCAAAACCCATCTCGTGGGTGACGACCAGCATGGTCATCCCGGTTGCGGCGAGATCTACCATCACGTCGAGGACTTCCTTGATCATTTCCGGATCGAGAGCGGAGGTCGGCTCGTCGAAGAGCATGATCTTGGGACGCATGCACAGCGAACGGGCAATCGCCACACGCTGCTGCT
>JAURLR010000016.1 GCA_030831135.1 Alphaproteobacteria bacterium | reverse complement strand
GGGATGTTTACGCCGAATGCGCCCTGCAGAACGTGCCCGCCGACTCGGCCATCGCCGAGAACGGCGTCGGACAGTTCGAAATCAATCTCCGGCATGTCGACAATCCGCTCAAGGCCGCCGACGATGCGATCCTGTTCAAGCGCATCATCAAGGGTGTTGCCCGCAAGCACCGCTTCGCGGCGACCTTCATGGCGAAACCCTATGGCCCACGCTCGGGCAGCGGTTTTCATGTCCATTTCAGCCTGCTCGACAAGAATGGCAGGAACGTCTTCGACAACGGGACCGAAGACGGATCGCCCATGCTGGCCAACGCGGTCGCGGGCATGCTCAAGGCGATGCCGGAATCCGCATTGCTGTTTGCACCGCACTTCAATTCCTTCCGCCGCCTGCGGCCCGACACCCACGCGCCGACCTCGGTTTCCTGGGGATATGAAAACCGGACAACTGCGATACGCATCCCCGGCGGCTCGAACGAGGCCCGCCGGATCGAACACCGTGTCGCGGGCGCAGACGCCAACCCCTATCTGGTGGTCGGCGCGATCCTCGGCGCAGCCCTTTACGGCATCGAGAACGAACTGACTCCGCCCGACCCCTTCCGTGGCCGGGCCTATTCCGAACGGCTCCCCAAACTACCGGCAGACTGGGCGTCGGCTGTGGATGCCTTCGAAGACGGAACCATCATTCCGCATTTCTTCGACGAGTTGCTGCGCAGTATGCTCGTGGCCTGCAAACGTCAGGAAATGGCGAGCTTTGCCTCGAACGTGACGGACTTCGAGTTCGCCACCTATCTCGAGATCGTATGATGAACGCAGACACCCGCACGCCGCGTGCGGAGAACAGTGCCTATCCGCCGAGCTACTATGCCGCATCGGCGAACATCGCACGCACGGCACTCGCCCTCGAAGGTACGGTCGAGGCTGATATCTGTGTCGTCGGCGGCGGTTACTCGGGCCTGTCGGCCGCCATCCATCTTGCCGAACGCGGTTACGATGTGGCGCTTGTCGAAGGTGCACGGATCGGCTGGGGTGCGTCGGGCCGCAACGGCGGCCAGATCGTCAATGGCCTGAATGCCGGCCTCGATACGATCGGGAATCGGTACGGACCGGCAACACAGGCTTTTGTAGGCGGACTGCTGCAGGAAGGTGCGGAAACCATCTACGGCCTGATCGCACGTTACGGCATCGAATGTGACCTCAAGCCCGGCAACATCTATGCAGCCTACACCGCACAGCATATGCGGGATCTGGAGGCCAAACAGACATTGTGGCGCCAGCACGGCATGGACGACCATGCGTTGCTCGACCGGGACGGTATCGCGGCCCATGTCGGAACGGATGTCTATCTGGGCGGCATGATCGATCATTCGGGCGCCCATATGCACCCCCTCAACCTCGCGCTCGGAGAAGCCCGCGCGTTTGAATCCCTGGGCGGGAGTATCTTTGAAGAAACGCCGGTGACCAGCGTCGAGAAATCCGTTGACCGGGCGCTGGTGCATTGCACGAACGGGACGATCACGGCGCGGGTCGCCGTGATCTGCGGTAATGCCTATCTGGGCAAGGTCGTACCCGCACTCACGCCCCGTGTCATGCCGGTCTCGACCCAGATGATCGCGACCGCGCCGCTTGCCCCCGAACAGGCAGCCGCGCTGCTGCCGACCGACAAATGCATCGAGGACACCCGATATATCCTCGATTATTACCGGCTGTCTGCCGATAACCGCCTGCTGTTTGGCGGCGGCGTTGTGTATGGCGGCAGTGAACCCGCCGATATCGTCCGGAAAATCCGTCCCAATATGGAGAAGGTCTTTCCGGCCCTGCGCGGGATCGATGTGGAGTTTGCCTGGAGCGGCAATTTCGCCCTGTCCTTCAGCCGCGTGCCCCAGATGGGACGGCTTGAGGACAATATCTACTTCGCCCATGGCTATAGCGGACATGGCGTCACCGGATCTCACCTGTTCGGGCGAATTCTGGCCGAAGCCATTGATGGTGATCTGTCCCGGTTCGATCAGTTTGCAAACCTGCGCTGGATACCCTTCCCCGGCGGGCGGACTTTCGGCGCGCAATATTCCACCATCGGATCCTGGTGGTACGCGCTGCGGGACGCGACCGGATTATGAAGATCGGCATTCTTCAGACCGGCTGCGCGCCCGACGAACTGATCTCCGAGCACGGTGACTACAACGAGATGTTCATGCAGTTGCTCGCCGGTCGCGGGATGAGTTTTGCCACATACCGGGTTCTCGATGACGCGTTCCCTGAAGATGCAACCGAGGCTGATGGCTGGCTGGTGACCGGTTCACGCTGCGGTGTCTATGACGGTTTTCCCTGGATATCCCGGCTCGAAGCGTGGCTTCGACACGCCATCTCAGCGCAGGCCCCGATTGTCGGTATCTGTTTCGGGCATCAGGTGATCACTCAGGCGCTCGGCGGGCGGGTTCAAAAATACGATGGTGGATGGCAGGTCGGTCTGAAAACCTATACCAGCGCGGAAACCGGCCAGTCCCGGAACCTTCTCGCATGGCATCAGGATCAGGTTCTGGCACTGCCGGAGAATACCGTTCTTCTGGAATCCTCCAAGGACTGCCGTTTTGCGGCCCTGCAGTTCGGGGACACGGTACGCACCTATCAGGCCCATCCCGAGTTCACGCCGGGTTATGTACAAGGCCTTTTCGAAGTGCGCGGTGACGCGATCGACCCCGACGTCGTGCGCGCGGGGCGCGAAAGCCTCATTGAGGAGCAACCCGACGACATCTCTGACGAGATCGCCACCTTCCTGACCGATGCAAAGGCGCGCCGCGCGGCCTGATGGGTCGGCAAGCCGGATGACTCAGCTGGAATTCGCGCGCGCGTCGAGCCGCCAGACATGAGCATACCAGCGCCACGCGATGAGCATCGTCGCCACGAGACCGAACACGCCATAACCGGTCGCGGTCTCCCCATAACCGAAATTCTCGATCAGCGGTCCCGAGGCCAGCAGCCCCATCGGAAGGCCATAGATCGCGAGCATGCGCAGGCTCATCACCCGAGCCCGCATGCGCGGATCGGAGCTTTGCAGCAACATCACCGAAAGCGGCACCAGGGCCAGCGTCTGGCACAAGCCGGCAAGCATCAGGATGATCATGCCGAGCACCAGCACATCGACCCAGGCAAAGGCGAGCAGCATCACGAACCACGCGAGTGTGAAGGCGATCATCATACGGCCCGACTTGATCCCGCGACGGTTGGCCGAGAGGCTGAGCGAACCCACCAGCGCCCCAAATGCAAAACTCGCCGCAAGATATCCCAGCCCGGTCTGATCGGTACCATACACCTCCCGCGCGACATAGGGCAGCACACCACCCATCAGCGGGAAGGCGCAGAAATTCACGAGCAGTGCCAGCGTCATCGCCGCCATAAGATGCGGCGTACGCCAGACATAGCGGAACGACTCCACCAGATCGGACAGGGCAGAAGGGCGCGGTGGTGGCGCAGCCCCGGCAAGGCTTCCGGCATCCGCATCCACGGCGCGCTGCGCCGTTCCGAAGCTCAGCAGAAGCGAGATCGCATAAAGCAGCGTGACAACCGTATAGGCCGACGCCATCCCCAGCGTGGCCACCAGCCCTGCACCGGTCAGTGCGCCGGCCACACGGGCTGAATCCGTGGTTGTCCGCGAGATACCCATTGCCCCGACCAGCTGCCGGGAGGGAATGGTTTCACCAACCAGAGAATAGCGGATCGCGATATCGGACGGCCGGACCAGCCCCATCAGAGTGCCAATCACGAAAACAGGCAGCGGCCCCAGCGCATCGAAATAGGCAAACCCGGTGATTGCGGCCGCCTGCACCATGTAGAACGCACGCATGGCACACAGCACCGAACGGGCACCCCGGCGGTCTCCGGCCACCCCGAACATGGGCGCGATCAATGTTCCCAGATATTGCAGGGCCGCAAACAATGTCAGCAGCAGGACAGAATCGGTCGCCACCAGAATGAACCAGCCCAGAATCAGCGTCTCCATCTCGAACGACCAGGAGGTCGCAAGATCGGCAGGCCATTGAAACCGGAAGCTGCGAACCGAAAACGGCGCCAGAATGGACGGACGGGCTTCAAGGGTCATGACACGCACGCCATGAACCCGAACACCTGTTCCGGTGACGCCTGAGCGCCCGCAAGGGCTGCAAGCCCGCGATCGCGTTCTCTTCGGTCGTTCACGTTTCCCCCAAGGTGGCATTCAAACTGCCATTGCAGCCTTTTTAGCACCCGCAAGACGCGAACCGTCCCCGAAAAAACACATGTTCCACCGGCTCAATTGACATGGCGATGCCGTTCTTTGCCTAATCCGTGAAAATCACCGGAGGAAAACAAATGGATGATGTCATCACGAGCGCCCCCAACGGCTGCCTGGTACCAATGGTTGGAGACGAGGATTTCTCGCCTGCGTTCAAGAAGTCTGCCGAACGCGTGTCCAAACGTGTCGGCATGACCGCCAACAATGTTCGCGCGATGGCAAACGCGCCCGAACTGGGTGCGACCATGCGCCAGTTCCTCGATGATGTCTGGGACCACGGCGACCTGCCCAAACCCACGAAGGCGCTGATCCGGCACCGGGTCTCGAACATCAATGCCTGCCTCTACTGCTCGGCCCATCAGGTGAAGGTCCTGATGAGCCAGGGCGTCGCGCAGGAAAAAATCGACAACATGCACGACTACATGACGCACCCGGCCTTCTCCGAGAAGGAACGGGCAATTCTCGCTTACGCAGATGCACTGACCATCGATGCCGGGGCGATCCAGCCCGACGTGATCGCGAACTTCACCACACATACGAGCAATCAGGAACGCGTCGAGGTGACCATTGTTGCCGCAGCGATGGGGCTGCTCAACCGTCTGAATGACGGCCTGCGGGTTCCCCTCGAAGAACCCATGCTCGATATCGCGAGCAACATCACCTTCGACAAGGACTAGACCCATGGCCCGTATCGATATCGGACATATTACCCTGAACCATGCCGATCAGGGTGAGGGCGACGCCTTCATCTTCATTCCCGGACTGGTCGGTCTCTATGACGCCTGGTCCTTCCAGCTCGACCATTTCGCCCAGCGTTATCGCTGCATCACCTTCGACCATCGCGGCACCGGGGAAAGCGACAAGCCCACCGGGCCCGGCGCTTACTCCACACAAGTCATCGCCGACGACGTCATCGCCCTGATGGATACACTCGGGATCGAAAAGGCCCATATCGTGGGCACCTCAACGGGCGGCTGCATTCTGCAGAATCTGGCTCTCGACCATCCCGACCGGGTGCGGGCCTGCATCTGCAACAACACCTGGGTCACGGCCGACGAGTTCATCACCCGGGTGGCACTCACCCGCAAGCGGATCGCCGAATCCTACGGCCCGGAAGAGTATGTGAAGGTCTCGAGCATGTTCACCTCGGGCGCCGATCAGTTCCGCCATAACTACGACGCGGTCATGGAACTCGAGAAGCGAGCGCTTGAGACCATTGGCTCTGTCGAAATCCTTGCCGCGCGTCTCGACATGATGCTCGCCCATGACCGGACGGACGAGATCGGCAAGATCGACAAGCCAGCCCTGATCATCGGCACCATGGATGATGCGACCATCCCCTACTATTTTGCTCAGGATTTGAACGCGGCCATCCCCGGCTCCGAGCTTCAGTTCTTCGATGATGGTGGTCACTACTCGTACCGCCGCCACCCCGAAAAATGGAACACGACGGTGCAGGCATTTCTCGACAAGGCCGAGGCGTTCGCCTAGGCACAATCACCTGTTTTCACTCTCTAATCCCGGAGGACACCATGGCCAAAGCATACTGGGTTGCCGCCTACCACTCGATCGACGATGCCGACAAGTTTGCCGCCTATATCAAACTGGCGGGACCGGCGATCGCCAATGGCGGCGGGACATTCCTGACGCGAGGCGCAGCGTCCAAAGCCTACGAAGCGGGCATCCTGGAGCGGACGACCATCATTCTGTTCGATTCCCTTGATGCTGCAATCGCCACCCATGACGGCCCCGAATATCAGGCAGCCCTGGTCGCACTCGATGGCGGTGTCACGCGCGATCTCCGGTTCGTCGAAGGAATCGAATAGGCCTTCCGGCTAACCGAAGTTTGCCTTGAAGAAGTCCACCATCGGGCCCAGCAATGCCGGGTCCGAGCGGTTGGCCTGTTCGACATGATAGATGCTCATGGTACCGCCGGCCTTCCGGTAATTCTCCACAAATCGTTCGGGCTCGTTGAGATCCAGCGGTGACTCCGGATCACGGTAATCATGCACCGGGTCGGGCTGCCCCTGCATCCAGATCGACGGCAGGATTACCAGATCCTCGCCGCGCTCGAGCGCCAGCATCGGATTTCCCTCGTCCATGGTTTCTTCGTCGACCCAGTAGGCATGATGACGCTCGCGCAGATCACCCACCCAGTCCGGCGGATCGCCGGCTTCCAGCAAGCGGACCACACGGCGGTAGCGCGACAGGGGATTGATCACCGGCCACATCATGCCGACACAACGCACTGACGCATCGACATCACCAGACGCGCCTTCCACCTTGAGGGCGGTATAGCGCGGATCGTCGGGCCGCATCGCGGCGAGCATCGCCAGATGACCGCCACTTGACTGGCCGAGCAGCGCGACCCGCCCGGCATCAAGATGCAGTTCATCGGCATGCACCTTCAGCCAGCGGATGGCGTAGTTGATGTCTTCGAGCGAAGATGGATAGCGGTCCGACGCCTGCCGGAAATCAAGACCCGCGGAGGCCATGCCATTCTGGGCAAAGACCTCACCGCGCGCGGTACATTCGCTCGGATGGCCCTTGCCCCAGCCGCCACCATGCAGATCGACGATCACCGGATGCGGACCCGCGCCGTCCGGCCGAATCAGACGAATGATCATCGGCCGGTCGCCATGACGATAAATCTCAATGTCTTCCGTGGTGATACCCATGACCTTTGATCCCCGTTCGTGTGCTTTTACTGAGTTTAGCCGCCCGCAACAGCCGCCGAAAGGCTAACGGCGCATGGCCGCAAGGATTGCATCGGTCATTTGCGCGCTGCTGGCAGTGCCGCCGAGATCGCCGGTTCGGACCTCACCATCCGCCAGGACGCGGTAGACCGCAGCCTCGACCGTATCGGCGCTGGCGTCCTCGCCCAGATAACGCAGCATCATGGCGGCCGTCAGGATCGTCGCGCAGGGATTGGCGATGCCCTTGCCCGCAATATCCGGTGCTGTGCCGTGGACCGGTTCAAAATAGGCCCAGCGCTCGCCGATACAGGCCGAAGCCGCAAGCCCCAACCCGGCGGCCATGCCGGCCGCAACATCAGACAGGATGTCGCCAAAGACGTTGGTTGCAAGAATCACGTCAAAGGCACCGGGGTCACGGACCAATTCCATGGCACAGGCATCGACGTTGCGTGTTTCATAGGGGATGTCGGGATAGTCCCGGGCAACATCGGCGCAGGCTTCGAGAAACAGCCCATCGCTCAGCTTCAGCACACCAACCTTGTGGACCGCCGTCACCAGTCCGGGCTTGCCCGAACGCTGTTGCCGCTTGCGCGCTTCCTCAAAGGCCATGCGGGCGGCCTTCGTCGAAGCGCCCCGGGTGATCACGCGGACCGCATAGGCGGAATCATCGTCGCCCATATATTCGTCACGCGCATACAGACCCTCGGTCACCTCGCGCACGATCACACAGTCGATATCACCCGCCGGGGACGCAACACCCGGGATCGTCAAGGACGGCCGGATGCTGGCGCTGACCTCGAGGCCGATCCGCAACCCGCCAAGCGGATCACCGCCATGGGGCGGGATTTCGGCAACATCCATCGCACCGAGCAACACGGCATCTGCGGCTTTTGCAGCTTCCAGCGTGGTATTTGGCAAGGAGTGCCCGGTTTCTAGAAACGTGCCGTGCCCTGCGGGCTGCGTGTCAAAGACGAACCGGGGGCCGTCATGATCGGCCAGCGTACCGATTACACGAACAGCACAATCGATAACCTCCGCACCAATCCCGTCACCGGGCAGCAGGCAAATCTTGTGTTGCGACATCACGGCCACCTCAGCTCTTGCCCTCATAGACTTCGACCACCCGGATGGCGTCGTCCTTGCCCCAACCGGCAGCCTCCGCCTTCTGGAACATTGCCCGGGCAGCGGGCAGCACTTCCAGGTCGAGGTCATTGTCCTTGGCCAGATCTATGGCAATCCCCATATCCTTGACGAAGATTTCGACCGCACCGCGGGCGGTGAAATCCCGGTTAAAGAACGGGTCGAGGCTCATATCGAGCATCGCACCCCGCACCGACCCCTTGGGCAGACAGTGGCGCATGACCTCGGGGGACAGTCCGGCGCGTTCGCCCGTCAGCAGCATCTCGGCGATCAGCGCGGTGCTGGCGTTCACGAACATATTGGTGACGACCTTCATCACACCGCCTGTGCCCGAAGGGCCGGTATGCGTGGCATCAGCCGAAATCGGTGCAATGATCGGCTGAACCCGCGCAAAGGCGTCATCACTGCCACCCACCATGAAGGTAATGGTGCGCGCATCGACCTGGGGGGTGGAGCCTGAAATCGGCGCGTCGAGCATGTCGATCCCGCTGGCTGCAAGTCTTGCCGCCAGTTCCTTGCTGTAGGATGGCGGCATGGTGCTCATTTCGACATGGATCAGCCCGGTCTTGCCCGCCTTGTCGATACCATCGGGTCCGAACAGGTTTTCCTCGATATGTTCCGGCTTGAGCAAGATGGAGAAGGTGATATCGCTATGGGCGGCCACCTCACGGGCATTTTCCAGCGGTGTTCCGCCCGCATCGACCAGCATCTTCATCCGGTCGGGATCAATATCGTAACCGCAGACCGCGTGCCCATCCGCCAGCATCTGCTGCGCCAGACCAAGGCCCATCTTGCCCAGCCCGATCATTCCCAGTTTCTCTGCCATCACCTGCTCCCCCAAGATTGGATTTCCCTGAACATCTTGGTGCCGTGCGGAACGCCCGGAGTCAATTCACCCCGGACACGCATGGCCGGGCGAGCCATTCGCGCCCCTTGAGCATCAGATGCCAATAGACCGGTGGCAGGATTTTTTCCTTCAGCAACCACGCCAGACGGCTGGGACGGGTGCCATCAATCAGCCAGCCGGGGAAGCTCGGCAACAGCTTGCCGCCATAGCCGAACTCGGCGAGGACGATCTTGCCGCGTTCGACCGTCAACGGACAGGATCCATAGCCGTCGTAATGCGCCACGCCACGCAGACGCCCCATATCCACGAGGATGTTCCGGGCCACGATGGGCGCCTGCTTGCGAACAGCTGCTGCCGTCTTGGCGTTGGGCGCATTCATGACGTCGCCCAGACTCCAGATATTGTCGAAGCTCTTGTGTCGCAAGGTATCGGGATCGACATCGACCCACCCGGCATCATCGGCAAGCGGGCTGACCTTGATGAAATCCGGCGCGGATTGCGGCGGACAGACATGGATCATGTCGAAATGGCGCTCGACATGAGTCACGTTGCCATTTTCGTCCGTGGTGGCGAAGACCGCCTTGTGCGCTGGTCCGTCGATCGAGACGAGGTTCTGCCCCAACGCCAGATCAAGGTTGTATTTCCCGACATATTCCATGAGCGCTGGGACGTATTCCTTGACTCCGAACAGCACCTGACCGGCATTGCAGAAGGACACATCAATCGCATTCAGGCACCCCTTCCGCCACCAGTGGTCGGCAGACAGATACATGGCCTTCTGCGGTGCGCCGGCGCATTTGATGGGCATGGGGGGCTGGGTGAACAGGGCAACACCGGATTTGAGTTCCTGAACCAGACGCCATGTATAGGGTGCCAGATCGAAACGGTAGTTGCTCGTGACACCATTCTTTCCCAGCGTTTCAGCCAACCCGTCGATGGCGTTCCAGTCAAGCTTCAGGCCCGGACAAACGATCAGACGACCATAGGTCAGGCGGGATTCATCCTCGAGCAGGACCGCATTCTGGTCGGGTTCGAACGCGGCCACACCGGCCCGAATCCGTTTCACCTTGCGCGGTATCACGGCAGACATCGGCCGGGCTGTTTCTTCGGCCTCGAAAGCGCCGCCTCCAACCAGGGTCCATCCCGGCTGATAGTAGTGCACATCTGCCGGATCGATGATCGCGATGTCCAGATCGCCTGCGCGTTGCAACAACGAGGCCGCAACAGAGACACCCGCCGAGCCCCCACCCACAATAACGATGTCGAAATGGTGCTGTGCGGGTGAGGCGCCCGCGCGGTTTTGATTGGCGACATGGCGGGCCGCCGGTGAAGTGTCCAGATCTTGAGCCTTTGCCGCGTCCAGAGCCTGCGCGCGCATATCCGCAGCCGCACCGGAATGGGACCACAGGGTTTCCGACCGGGTTCCCGTACGGCAAAAGGCGAGGACCGGTTTGGGGAGGCCGGCAAACAGGCGATCAAACGCCTGCACGTCGTCATCACTGATTTTGCCGCTCGTGACGGGCAGGTAATGAACTGGCAAGCCAGCGGCTTCCGCCGCCTCCGCGATCTCTCGAAACAGCGGCTGGTCATTGCCCTCACCATCCGGACGGTTGCAGATGATCGCGCGATACCCCGCAGCCGCAATCATGGATACATCATCACGCGAAATCTGTGGGGCAACGCCATACGAATCGTTGATTTTCCGAATTTCCATGCTGTCCTCCTCCCGGTTACGGGACTGGTTCAAAGCGCGTTGAGTGGGATTTTCAGATATCGGACGCCATTCTTCTCGGCGGGCGGCAAAGCACCGGCCCGGATGTTGATCTGGATCGACGGTAGAATCAGAACCGGCATGTCGAGTGTTGCATCTCGTTTCGTGCGCATCTCGACAAACGCGGCCTGATCGATGCTTTCGCGGACCTGAATATTGGACGCCTTTTCAGCCGCCACAGTGGTCTCCCACGAAAACACATCCCGGTCGGGTGCCTTGTAGTCATGGCACAGGAACAACCGTGTCTCATCGGGAAGATCGAAGAGCTGGTGGATCGAGCCATAGAGCGTTGCGGCATCCCCACCAGGGAAGTCCACGCGGGCGGTGCCATAATCGGGCATGAAGATCGTATCGCCCACGAATGCGGCGTCACCGATCAGATAGGTGACGCAGGCCGGGGTGTGCCCGGGCGTATGCATGACCCGACAGGTCAGCCCTCCGATGGTCAGCGTCTCGCCATCGGGCAGCAGCCGGTCGAATTGCGACCCATTGATGGGGAAATCCGGCTCCAGATTGAAGACCGTCTTGAAGGCCTCCTGCACCTTCGTAATGTGTTCACCAATGGCGGTCTGGCCGCCGAGTTTCTCCTTCAGATAGGGCGCAGCGGTCACATGATCGGCATGCGCGTGGGTCTCGAGAATCCAGTCCACGCCCAACTCCTGATCCCGCACGAAGGCAATCAGCTCATCTGCAACCTCGGTGGATGTGCGTCCGGATTTGTGGTCGTAGTCCAGAACACTGTCGATCACAGCCGCGCGGCGTATGGCCAGATCCCATACGACATGGGTCGCCGTATATGTGGGTTCGTGGAAAAATGTCCTGACGCCCATCTGCGGATCGGGAACCTTGCTCATCGTCTCCTCCTGAAGTGCTACCGGTGAAATCTCGCTCTTGTTCTCGGACAGGAACGCCATATATTATATATTACAAATATCTAATGTTTAAAGAGGTCGTTCTGCACTGCAGAACGCCTCTTTCCACACGCAAAGCCTAGCCGGTCCTGCACATCGTGTGTTTGACCGGGATCAATAAAGGAGATGACATGTCCTTGGAAAAAATCGAACCCGCCATCGTGAAGCAATGGCTGGAGGACGAACGGGCAATCCTGATTGATGTGCGTGAGCCGTCAGAATACGCGCGCGAACACATCATCGGTGCCCGCCTTGTTCCTCTGAGCAGCTTCGACAGCGCCGACTTTGCCGCCGACAAGGACAAGACCGTCATCTTTTACTGTCAGAGCGGCACCCGGACGGCAGCGAACGCCGAGCGCCTTCTCGCCCCCAATTTTCGGGCAGTTCGCATGCTTGATGGTGGTCTCGCGGCATGGAAACAGGCAGGCCTGCCGGTCCATTTCGACCGCCGGGCCCCTATCGACATCATGCGTCAGGTGCAGATAACCGCAGGCAGTCTGGTGGTCGCCGGTATCCTTCTGGCGCTGCTGGTCTCTACCTGGTTCCTTCTGCTTTCCGCCTTTGTCGGCGCGGGACTGACCTTTGCAGGTGCCACGGGCTGGTGCGGGATGGCGAGCCTGCTGGCGCGCATGCCCTGGAACCGGATTCCGGGAGCGACCCCCGCAGCCAGAGCGTGAACTAGGCCAGCCCTTCCTTCTCGATCAGGGCCTCGGGGCTGGGCAGTTTGCCGCGATAGGCGATATAGGCGTCTTCAGGATCCATGGATCCGCCCGAAGAATAGATATGCCGGTGTAGTTTTTCCGCCGTTACCCGGTCGAACGGATCACCCGTCTCCTCGAAGGCGCGGAAGGCATCGGAATCGAGCACGCCTGACCACATGTACGAATAATAACCTGCCGAGTAGCCGTCCCCGGAAAACACATGCCCGAAATGCAGGGTGGCGTGACGCATCACGATCTCGGACGGCATCCCGATCTCCGCAAGCACATTGGCCTCGAATGCCTGGGGGTCGATCTCGGCAGCATCCTCGGGCGTGAGTGCGTGAAACGCCATATCGACAAGCGCGGAGGAGGTAAACTCCACATTCGAGAAGCCCTTGTTGAACTTGCCCGCCGCGCGCAGCTTTTCGAGCAACGCATCGGGGATCGGCTCGCCCGTGTCGTGGTGAACCGCAAACTCCCGGAGGATCGAAGGTACGGTCAGCCAGTGCTCGAACAACTGCGAGGGCAGTTCCACGAAATCGCGGCTGACCGAGGTTCCCGAAATCGAAGGATAGGTGACATTCGAAAGCATGCCGTGAAGCGCATGGCCGAACTCGTGAAACAACGTCCGCGCGTCATCCATGGTGATCAGGACCGGCTTGCCCGCAGCGGCCTTGGCAAAGTTCATGACGTTGAGAACAAACGGAATCTGTTCCTCGTGACCTGACGCTCCGGCCAGACGATGCTGATCCTGAAACGAACTCATCCACGCCCCCGAACGTTTGGATGGTCGTGCAAAGTAGTCGCCGAGGAAAACAGCAACCCGCTTCCCATCTGCGTTCAGAACTTCGAAGACCCGCACATCGGGGTGATAGGCTTTGATGCCATCCTGCTGGCGAATGGTGATCCCGAAAAGTTTCTCTGCCGTTGCAAAGGCCGCCGCGATCATTTTCTCAAGTTGCAGATAGGGTTTGATTTCGGCTTCGTTGAAATCAAACCGCGCCGCGCGAACCTTCTCCGAATAGTGCCGCCAGTCCCAGGGGGCGACCGCGTGATTTTGCCCTTCCGCTGCAATCAGATCGGACAGGTCCACAGCTTCTTCCGCCGCACGGTTGCGCGCCTTGCCCCACATGGTTTCGAGCAGCGCGCGCACGTTCTCAGGGGTCTTCGCCATGGTGTTGTCGAGCTTGAAATGGGCAAAGCTGGCATAGCCGAGCAAAGCGGCCTTCTCGGCACGCAGCTTCACCATCTCGGCCACGAGCGGGCGGTTGTCCCGTTCTCCCTCACCCGCACCGCGCGCAATCCAGGCCTTGAAGGCCTCCTCGCGCAAATCACGACGTGCCGAGAATGTGAGAAACGGCTCGATGATCGAACGGGACAGCGTCACCGCATGCTTGCCCGGATGGCCGCGTTCCTCAGCGGCAGCCGCCATGCTCGAGATCAGGAAGTCCGGCAATCCGGCCAAATCTTCGTCGGACTCCAGCACCAGCGCATATGCGCTCTCATCCGCCAGGACGTTCTGTGAAAACGCCGTACCAAGGGTCGCCAGACGTTCATTGACTGCAGCCAGACGTGCCTGATCATTGGCATCAAGCCGGGCACCCGAGCGCACAAAGGACTTCCAGGTCAATTCCAGAACCCGGGACGCTTCTGCATCTAGGCCCAGAGTTTCGCGCTGCTGGTAAAGGGCATCAATGCGGGCAAACAGGGCCGCGTTCATGGAAATCGCCGAGGAATGCCGCGACATCTCGGGCGACAGTTTCCGCTCCAGTGCCTGAATCGTGTCATTGGTGTTGGCACTAGACAGGTTCCAGAAGATGCTGGCGGCACGGTTGAGCAGATTGCCCGCACGTTCGAGCGCTACAATCGTGTTCTCGAAATTCGGCGCTTCGGGATTGTCGGCAATCGCATTTATCTCGGCGAGATGCACCGGGAGTGCCGCCGCAAAGGCTGCCTCGAAATCGGCATCCGCAATGGCCGCAAACTCCGGCAGCCCGAAAGGCCCCTGCCAGTCTTCGATGGCCGGGTTGAATTCTGTCGTCGTTGCCGTGATTGGGCTCATGAAATCGTCCTGTTGGAAAATGAAACTGCTGATGTCCCTCCAATATGGGGATGTTGACCCCGTTCCTCCAGACCGGAGGCCGTTTTCACGGGTGTCCAACCCGCATCCGCATTGAATCGACCCCAATCCGGATTCGATCTAACCTTCCGTAAAACAGGATCAAAGGGGAGCAGACGTACATGGACTTTCAGCTCAGTGAAGAACAACTGCACTGGCGCTCTGTTGCGCGCGATTTCGTCAAAGAGGTCATCGAACCCGACGTGCTGCGCCGGGATCGCCTGCCGACTGCCGCCGAACGCATTCCGTGGGACTGGATTCGCGCAGCCGATGCACTTGGTCTGCGCACACTAGGGGTTTCCCCCGAGTTCGGTGGCGCGGGGGCCGACATCATGACCATGTGCGTCGTCGGCGAGGAACTGGGTGTCGGCGATCTGGGTTTTGCCGTGATCATGGATCAGTGCTGGAAAACCGCGCATCTGTTCAAGGATGCGATGACCCCCGAGCAGCAAGCCAGATTCATCCCGCCCTTTGTCGCCGATCCCGAGGCAACGACCGCAATCGGCATCACGGAGGAAGGCGTGGGCTCCGACCATCAGGGCTACCACGATACCCCTGAAATCGCCCTTCACATGTCGGCGGTTCGCGACGGCGACACCTATGTGCTCAACGGCACCAAGCGCTACATCTCGAACGGATCGATGGCGAAGCTCTATTTCATCGTTGCCCGCACCGACATGTCCTCGACCCTGTCGGAGGGTGGCGCGGTGTTCGTGATACCCCACGATACGCCGGGTTTCCGGGTCGGGTTTTTCCATGAAAAAAGCAGTCAGAGGCTGGCCACAAACGGAACGTTCCATCTGGAAGACTGCCGGGTGCCCGCCGACAATCTTCTCGTCGGTGAAGGCATGCTGGGCCAGTTGCGCAGTAAATACCTGCCGGGTAGCAAGGCCGAAGCTGCCGCAACAGTGCTCGGGGTCGGACGCGCCGCCTATGAATACGCCCTGTCGTATTCGAAACAACGGGTCCAGGGCGGCAAACCGATCATCGAACATCAGGCCGTTGCCTTGATGCTGGGGCGCATGGCGATGCTGATCGACGCCGCTCGGCTGCAAATCTGGAAAGCCGCATGGCATGCCGACCAGCATGATCCCGATGCGCGGGTTTACGGTCTTCTGGCCAAGGTCAACGCTTCGGAGGTTGCCTTCGAGGTCTGCCGGCTTGCCGCCGAAGTTCTGGGCGGTGCGAGCATCATGTATGAGCACCCGGTCGAGAAATACATGCGCGATGCCGCGAGCTTCCTGCATTCCGACGGCACCAACCAGATCTGCCTGTTGCGGGCCGTCCGCGCCATCGGATCCGATGACGGAACAGGACTTTATGGCTTTTGAAGTTGCGCGGGCGTCGTGCACCCAACGTCATGAGGACGGTCGCGAGGAAACCGAGTAGACTCCTCAGCCTCCGTGCGAGCGATGCACATAGGTCGCATCGAGACGCGACTTCAGGTAATCCGCTCCCGTGATCGGCGGATAGCGCGGTGGCCGGTCCGGGCTCTGACAGGTCGGCAGACAGGCGACGCGCGCATCCGGGTTGGGATCGAGAAAAAAGGCTGCGGAATAACGTTCCCGACCTGCCGCATTGGTCACCCGGTGCGGCGTCGACACATAGATATCGTTCGACCATCGCATCAGGCAGTCCCCGATATTGCAGACAAAGGCATCGTCAATGCAGGGCGCGGCAACCCAGGTGCCGTCGCGGGCCTGAACCTCGAGCCCGGCCACACCGTCCACGGCCAGAATGGTGACATTTCCATAGTCCGTGTGTGTGCCCGCACCAATCTGTCCCGGTTCAGGGTTTTCGATCTGTGGCGGATAACGCAACAGCCGCAAGGTGGCCATCGGACGATCGAACATGGGCGTGAAATAACTCTCAGGCAGTCCAAGATCGATCGCAAACGCACGATGCAGCGTCATGCCCAGCGACCAGCTCCGATCGTAATAATCGAGCATGTTCTCGCGCCAATCCGGCAGATCGGGCCAGAGGTTCAGCCCGCGGAAGGGAACGCCAGCCAGAAATTCATGATCGTCTGCGGCGATCTCAAGCCCGATATTGTAGGCCTCCTTGAGATCGGCCGGCATGTCAGGGTCGAGCACTTCCTCACCCATCCCGACATAGCCCCGATTGTGTGGTGACTGGGTGATCGCGGCCGCACCCTTGATCTCGGAGGGTGCTGTAAAGAAGCGCCGCGCCTCCGAAAACAGGCGCGCCGTCACCGTTGCGGGAATGCCATGTCCCGTCACATAGAAAAACCCCGCGCCCCGGCATGCCGCCCCGATTTCCGAAGCCACCCGCGCGGCGTCATGATCAGAGACAAGGTCTGAAACATCAATGATCGGGATTTCGTTATCCATGGGTCTTTCCTGTGTCGTTCGGTCTGATTTTCCCTGTCACCACGCAAACCATGTGCCATCAAAAATCGCATGGAAACCGGCACAATATTCGATGGTGTCCGTTTCAACCTGAAATCATTGCCCACCAAACGGGCAAATGGGCCAAAATGCAGGACCGCTGGTCGTCTGGCCGATGCTGCCTTCAATTCTCCACAATCAAACTTGATACTATTCACGTGACGACGCAGGGAGTTTGCCTTATCGCCTGCCGCGATCCGTCATCGGTCCCAACACCATCAAACCGCCTGCGAATTTCCGAGACGTGCAATAGTTTCTACCCTTAGATCGTTTACCACGCGATGTTCAACCGCCGTTCCATGATCCTGACGCTGGGCAGCCTGCTCGGTGCCCTTGCCACACGTCCCACGCTAGCCCTGGCCGCGACGGTCGGTGAATCGAACCGCGTCGGCATACCTTTTACACGCCAGCTTGTGCTGGGTACCGCGCAGGCGCTGGCCGCGCGCGCATTCGAAAAACCGAACCCGGTCCCCGCTGCGCTGCGTACACTTGATTATGACGCCTATCGTCAGATCCGGTACCGCAAGGACGAGGCCATCTGGGGTACCTCACCTACCGCGTTTTCAATCGAACTTTTCGCACCGGGCTTCCTGTTCGAGAGCGGCGTCGATATTTCGGTGGTCGAAAACGGCATGGCCCTTCCCGTCAAGATTGACCTGAACAGTTTCGACACCCCCGCGCGCAATATCTCCGACCTTCTGGTCCAGACCGGCCAGTTCGCCGGGTTCCGGCTGCACCACCCCATTAACCGCCCAGAATACAAGGACGAATTTGTCGTGTTTCAGGGCGCGAGCTATTTTCGGGCCGTTTCGCGGGGCCAGAATTACGGGCTCTCGGCACGCGGGCTTGCCATTGACGTTGCCGAGGCAACTGGCGAAGAATTCCCGGTCTTCCGGCAATTCTGGATCGAACGACCAGACGCGAGCGCCAGCGCCATCGTGGTACATGCCTTGCTGGACAGTCCGCGCGTGGCGGGGGCTTATCGATTCGGCATCTACCCCGGCGCACCAATCACAATGGACATCGACGCAACACTCTTTGCGCGCGAGCCATTGCGTCATGTCGGGCTGGGTGCCCTGACATCGATGTTCATGCATGGCCCGGTCGATGAACCCGATACACCCGACTACCGGCCTTCGGTTCATGATTCGATTGGGTTGGCCATGCATACGGGAGCCGGAGAACGCCTCTGGCGCCCCCTGCACAACCCGGCCACGCTGCAGACCAGCGCCTTCGTGGACGACACTCCCCGGGGTTTCGGACTCGTCCAGCGCACCCGCGAATTCGAACAGTTTCAAG
>JAURLR010000168.1 GCA_030831135.1 Alphaproteobacteria bacterium | reverse complement strand
CCCGAAACAAGATGTTGCGAAACCTGATTATCATTGGTGCTGGCGGTCACGGCCGTGTCTGCGCCGATGTCGCGCGCCGCGCCGGCTGGTCGATTCACGGCTTCTGCGACCCTGCATTCCGGCACGCAACCGAGGTTCTGGGCGTGCCGATGCTTCACATGTCCGAGGAAACACTGTTCGAGAGTTGGCCCGAACAAACCAGCCTGTTCGTTGCGATTGGCGACAACACACGCCGCCTGTCGGTGTGCGCGGCTGCACAACGGGCGGGAATCGATCTCGCCGTGCTGGTCGATCCGTCTGCCGTGGTGTCTCCGAGCGCCTGTCTGGGTTCGGGTAGCGGGATCATGCCCGGCGCGGTTATCAATGCTGAAGCTTTTATCGGTCGCGCAGCCCTGATCAACACCGGCGCAATCATCGAACACGGTGCCCGGGTCGGGCAGGGAGCACATATTGCACCGGGTGCCTGCCTGACGGGCGATACGGTCGTCGGCGACCGGTCACTGGTCGGCGCGCGGGCGACCTTGATCCCCGGTATCCAGATCGGCCGCGACGTGACCGTTGGTGCGGGCGCGATTGTCACGCGCCATGCCGGCGATTCCGTTCGACTTGTGGGGGTGCCCGCTTGCATGGCCAACCGCTTGAAACTGGTGGATCACGCTGCCACGGGCTGAACCCTTGGCTATTTCTCGGGGTCTTCGGCCTTGAAGCTCAGTGCGAAGCCACTTTCGGCTGGGGCGGATGCCGTTCCTGTGCTTGCACGCGGCGGAGCATCCTTCGCAAGCGTGGGTGTCTTTCCGAAAACACCCTGTATCCTGCGGTAGACCGCTCGCAAAGCGCGCCAGATCTTCGGCAGAAGCCAGATCATCAACAGAACGAATACAGCCAGCAGCGCCAGGAAGACTGCCGGATAGTGGAGTGCCGTCCAGAGACCGGCGATCACGGCCACATCCTCAAGCACCGAAGCCGTCCAGTTCGTGACCGGTTCGGGCGAGGTGTTGATTGCAAGCCGGGCGCCGGCCTTGGTGAAATGGGTTGCGCCCGCCAGAGTTCCGCCAGCGATGACCGCGGCAAGTTCGGCACCCGCGCCAACATCTCCAACGGCGCCGGCAGCCAGGATCGCCCCGGCGGGAATGCGAATGAAGGTGTGGATCGTATCCCAGCCTGAATCCACGCCAGGTGTCTTGTCGACAAAGAATTCCACAAAATACATGAAGCCCGCAGCGCCGATGACCAGCGGATCCATCAGGATTTCCAGATCTGGCGGCAGGTCGATATTCCCGGTGGCGCCCAGAAGGCCCAGCGTCGCGATGGTCGCATAGAGGTTGATCCCGCTCGCCCAGGCGACACCCATCGTTAATGCGATGGTTTCAACTACCCCCATACCCGTCTCCCATTTCCGTTACATCGGTGTACCAGACTTTGGGAAGGGGACAGGAAAATTCAACGCCGGATCGCAATTGCCGCGAAATGGTCGAAATTCGGATGTGACTTAATATATTGTTTCTAAACTGATTTTCTCAGTTTCGGGAGCAACCAGAGCAGCATCGGGGCGTAGGTTGCGGCCATGCGGTCGCGGTTGGCCTCTGCCATGAGTCGCTCTTCAATCACCGGAACAGGCGCCCGTTCGCCGTCGCCCACGTCGCACAGGCGCGAAAACATATCGATCGCCTTTGTCCAGTAGGGGTTTTCAGCAACCGGAGAATGCTTCAGGCGCGCGCAATCGATCATCATCACAGCCTCAGCGCTGGCAACCAGTTCATCGCGACGGTTTTCCAAGGCCCGGAGCAGATAGCGCAGATCATACAGGCAATTGCGGGGAACGTGATATTTTCGACCTATATCCTGAAGTGTCCGGGATAATTCCTTGTATTCAAAAGAATTATCGATCCGCATGGGCAGTCGTGGAAGACGACTCACGATGTCTCCCGACGCGCCACCATCTTCCATCTGGCGGGCAAACACATCGTTGACGCATTCGCGCGCCAGAACCCAGGCCCGTTCGCGCTGGCGACCGTCATTGGTGCCCATGATCCGGACCGCCAGCGGTTTGAGCTCCTGACGGGTATCGCAATCAATGGCGTCATTGATCTTGATGACATAGGCCGCAATCACGGGGCAGGCTGTTGCTGGGCGGTCGGTATGGCGTTCGCCTGCCAACATGGCGACAAAGGACATCACGCACAATTCGCGGTCTTCTCGTGCCCCGATACGGGAAACGAGATCAAAACGGTCAAACTGGCTTTGTACCGTGGCGAGCTCTGGCATAATGAAAGCCTAACGCAGAATTCGGAAACAGGTCCATAACGGACACGTTCACGAATTGTTGCAGCCCCGACCCGTCGTATCAGCAGGAAAACATATGGTTGAAATCGAGCGTCACGTTGTCAAAGCCAATGGCATCAAGATTCATTACCGCGCTTGCGGCAATGGCCAGCCGCTTGTTCTGCTCCACGGCTGGCCGCAGACATCCTATGCCTGGCGCAAGGTCATGCAACTGCTCGCCCCCCATTACCGGTGCATCGCGCCGGATTTGCGGGGGATGGGTGATACCGACAAACCGGTCAGCGGCTATGACATGCGCACGGTCGCGACCGATATCCGCGCACTGATCGCCGAACTGGGCCTGGAGAAAGTCTATCTGGTGGGAACCGACTGGGGCGGTCTCGTCGCACGCCGGTTCGCACTCGACTGGCCTGGCGAGCTGGACCGGCTGTACGTGGTCGATATCGTGCCCCACGACCAGATGTTTGCGAATTTTACGCCGGCCATGGCGCGTGGTGCCTGGCATTTCTTCTGGAATGCGGTCCCCGATCTGCCCGAGAAGCTGGTTGCGCACGATGTCCGGCTGTTTCTCCAGACCCTGTTCCGGCCGAAATACCACAACCCCGCCCATATGGATGAGGCGATCGACGAGTATGTGCAGGCCTATTCGAAGCCGGGGGCCTTGCGCGGCGGTTTTGCCTACTACAAGGCGCTTCTCGACGAAAACCCGGCCATCGATGCCGAAAACCCAAAGGAAAAGATCCGCGAGAAGATCCGCGTTCTCTGGGGCAACAGTGGCGGCATGGGGGTGTTCGATGTGATGGAGATGTGGAAGGCATGTGCCCCGCACGCCACGGGCCGGGGACTCGATAACTGCGGGCATTATATCCACGAAGAGCAGCCGGACATCCTGGCGGAGGAGATTCTGTCCTTCGCCCAGGAGTAGGCGGCACAACGGGACACGAGGCCCCTTGCGATGAGTGACGCTTCCATTGACGGTCTGAACGCGGGCGAGCTTGCAACTGTGGTTGAACTACAGCGTGTAGAACTCAATCGCCTGCTCAGCGACCAACGCCGCCTGAACGACCGGATCGACCAGATGCTGCGCATGCAGGAGCGCGAGCAGGTGCTGCGTCAGCAAATGCAGGCTGCGCTGGACCGGCTTGCAGACCAGCGTTCAATTGCGAACTCAGCCCGGACTGAGGCCGCACCGGCACCGCAGCTGGCGGAACGGCTTCACCGAACGGAACGCAAGTTCTCAGCCCTGCAATCGGCTGTTGGACAGCTCGTGGATCTGATCGAACGCAAGGAGCGTCGGGCGCACCCGGACAGGCCAGCTACCCCCGGCGGCGGGCATGTCCGCGTTTTCGTGCCCGGTGCGCCAGAGGCCTGAACCAGAAGGGCGTTAGTGCGCCATCAAAACCGGGACTTCGGCATTCGCCAGAATCGCTGCCGTGGCGCCACCAAAGATCATCTGCCGCAAACGGCTCTGGGTATAACCGCCCTTGATGACAAGATCGGCACCCAGCTCGTAGGCCTGTTCCAGAATGATCTTGCCCGCTTCTGCCGCCGAGCGACGTCCGGGGATGACTTTCAACTCGGCCTCTACCGCATCGCGCCGCAGATTGGTGATGACATCTTCGGCTGAAGGACCAGGCACCATGCCACCCTCGACGGCTAGAACCGTGACCTTTTCGGCTTCGCGCAACAGAAACTTTCCCAGCGCAATGGCGCGTGCTGTCTCGGTGCCGCCATTCCATCCGATGACGATATTCCGACCGATGGTGGTGGGCGGCGTTGGCGGGGCGACCAGGATCGGGCGGCCCGACTCGAACAGCACGGTTTCCAGCGTGTTCATCGCGGGCGTCATCGAGCCCGGCATCGGCCGGCCCACAACTGTCAGGTCGAAAACCCGGGCGCGCTGGCCGAACACACCGATACCCGAGGCTTCATCCTCAACCCATTTTGCACAGAGCTTCGCGACGCCGAACTCCGGGTCTGGAATGTTGTTGGCTTTCTTGAAGGCATCGAATTCGGCATGGAGGCGCTCGGCGCGCGCGCGCTGCTCCTGTTCGAACTGCTCTTCGGTGCCCGAAAGGGCCGCAGCGCCGCCTTCAAATCCCACAGCAACCGCGCCCGCCAAAGTCGGGCGGATGCACAGCCCTTCAATGTAGCTTTCATAGCGTTTCGCAAAGACCAGTGCGGTGTGCAGAACTGATGGCAGAATGTCGCTTTCTTCAAGCGGCACAAGGATTGAACGAAATGGCATTTGGGCCCTCCCTCCCGTGATGGTCCGGTACATATAGTGCGCCTATGTCAGCGTTTCGAGCAAGCGGCCCGGTGGATATTCACAGCCTGTTGCTTCGCCGGAATTGTTCGGGTAGAAACCGCGCTTCCGAACCGGCGCGGCAGTGGCGGAATTGGTAGACGCGCATCGTTGAGGTCGATGTCCTCGAAAGGGGGTGGAGGTTCAAGTCCTCTCTGCCGCACCATAAGTTCGGAAGACATACTCGGGTCACGCGGCAGTGGCGGAATTGGTAGACGCGCTAGCTTCAGGTGCTAGTTCTCGCAAGGGAGTGGAGGTTCAAGTCCTCTCTGCCGCACCACCCGAAAGCCTCACTGAAAAGGGCGTCTCCGTCAGGAGGCGCCCTTTCTGTTTGTGCCCTGTTGGTGTCAGGGGCAACAACTTCGTTGCCCGGCTGCGAAACGGTTCAATGTCACGGCAGGCTAGTCTGCAGCGTGAGCATTCAATTCAATATATTTCGCGGCTGTCTGGTAGTGGCTAATGGCTTCGTTGATGTAATGGCGCGCTGTTGGATCATCGTTTGGCACCACCGTACCGTCGGAAGCTCGAATAACCCGTATGCGCTGCTGTGGCGCAAGTTCGACGACCAGTCCGTTTTCCATGTAACCGACTGTCAGATAGTTCGCCATGAACGCGCGCTGATGGAATTGACCTTCCCGCAGGATGTCCTGACCGAAGAATTTTGACCGGTAGGGAATGTTGAGAAGACCGAGCACTGTCGGCGCGACATCAATGAGCGAGGCAACGGAATCAACCCGCGCCGGCTCGATGAAGCCGGGCGCATGAATGATAAGCGGAATGAGATAATTCTCGGGTGGCAGATCCGTTCGTCCACGACCATGGGAGGTATGGTCAGCGACAATCACGAAGAGCGTATCGCGGAACCAGGGCTTCTCTGCGGCCTCCTGCATGAACTTCCCGATGGCCCAGTCGGTGTACTTCACCGCGCCATCCCGCCCTGTATGGGACGGGATATCGATCCGTCCTTCCGGGTAGGTGTAGGGGCGATGATTGCTGGTTGTCATGATGTGGGCAAAGAAGGGACGACCGGTCCCGCTGCGCTGGTCGAGCTGTTCCAGGGCCATATCGAAGAGGTCCTCGTCAGCGACGCCCCAGATCGTTTCGTGATGGATGCGATCGCTGTCGATATCGGTGCGATCCAGCACTTCGTATCCGTTGCCCGAGAAAAAATCCTTCATGTTGTCGAAGAAGCTGTAGCCGCCATAAAGGTATAGCGGGTCATAACCCTGCTGTTTCAGGACGGACCCCAGAGATTGCAGGCCGCGATTTTCGGTACGGATCGGCACCGCACGCCCCGGCGTGGGTGGGACCGAAAGTGTCAGGGCCTCGAGCCCCCTGACAGTGCGCAAACCGGTTGCATAGAGCTTGTGGAACGTCAGGCTTTCTTCCGCGATACGGGACAGGTTGGGTGTCAGGCCCGGACGTCCACCAAAAGCCTCGACATAATCAGAGCCAAGGCTCTCAACCGAGATGAGGACGATATTCTTTCGAAGCGGCGGACTGTCAGGCAGCACGTCTCTCTCGCGTGTCGCGCCGGGCTTGAACACGACGGGAGTCAAACCTGCTTCAATGGCTTCATCCGACAGGATGTCGGCGATTTCCCGATCCCGCAGCGTCGCATAGAACTGTGCATAGTCGAGGCTGTTGTTCCGAAATGCCCGGAACAGCGAATACAGACCGTTGGACGCCAGTTCCCGCTCGACCGGGTTGGGCATGTTTCGGTGTGGCGTTTCACCGAGCCCCAGAAAAAACACCAACGGCAAGACGACAAACCCGAGGGAGATCACGCCGCGTGTGCGGAACGGCGGAGCTTCAAAGCTGGCGACCCGCAGGAATATCGGCGCAATGATGAGAATCGCAACAACGGTGACGCCACCGACGAGCGATAACAGAAGCTCGGCGGGATAGGATTGCCAGATATTGCCGACCACCTCGCGCGTATAGACCAGATAGTCGATCGCAATGAAATTGAACCGTGACGAGAATTCGTTCCAGAACAGAAATTCCGCCAGGAACTGAAAGATCAGTCCCCCCAGCAGGGCGCAGAGCATGAGT
This sequence comes from Alphaproteobacteria bacterium, assembly GCA_030831135.1. Taxonomy (GTDB): domain Bacteria; phylum Pseudomonadota; class Alphaproteobacteria; order UBA6615; family UBA6615; genus JABJAG01. The sequence goes on along the minus strand of JAURLR010000168.1, from coordinate 2,024 downwards.
CCCGCCAGCCATTTATGACCTCGTCGGCCGATCACCGTATTCGGCCAGATCAATGCGTTCACGATAAAGGGCAGCAGCACCCACGAAAAGGCGGCCAGATCATAGAGGAGCCCGACCGAGAATATGCGGGCGAGACTGCCGATATTATACAATGTCCCATCGGTCTCATACGCCAGTAGCGCCAAACGCGTGATCAGGCAGATCGCAACATAAACCATGCAAAGGATGAGGATGATCGCATATCGATCTTTCAGACGCAGGAAAGGCGGCAAGTGTATCTCCAGAAAACGTAACAGGCCGCTGTTGGGGGAGGTGGCGCGGTGCCCGGTTCGAGAATATCGGTTGAAATGAGGAGGAATTGTGATGACCAACTGCAATCGGATTAGCCATCTGAAACTTACGCCAAACTTACGGCCTGCAAATGCCAATACACCTGATGTCATCCTGTGCGGGCAATGCCTTGCCCGGGCCCATTCCGGATATCGCGGGGTTCATGGACAGCCTCTTTCGCTCGTCCTACAATTCGCATATTAGATTCGAGGCAGAAGCTGATTTGTGGCGTAACACCACATCGAATTCCGGCTTGCAGAAACCCTCGTATCGGAGTTGTTAATCATTCGTCGTCACATAGGAAAGAGGTCGTTCCGGCATTCGGATTCGATCGATGCCCCGGACGACTTTTAGGAATCTTGTGTGAGACTTTCCATCCACCGCGAAGGGTGGCCCGCGATCGGTATTTTCGCCGGCCTCAACGCCCTGTTGTTCATTTTCGCCGGGCCCTTCGGATGGGTTGGCGTGCCGGTGACCGTATGGTGCATCTGGTTTTTCCGCGATCCCGAGCGGGCAACACCCGCCGGAGAGGGGCTTGTGATCAGCCCGGCTGATGGCAAGGTGCTCCCATTCGCCGTGGCACCGCCGCCACCTGAACTCGGCATGGGCGATACGCCGCTGACCCGGATCAGCATTTTCATGAATGTCTTCAACGTGCATGTGAACCGGAATCCCTGCGACGGAACGGTCATCGCGCTTACCTATCGGCCCGGGCGTTTTTTCAATGCCTCCTTCGACAAGGCGAGTGAACACAATGAGCGCATGGCTGCGCATATTCGAACCCCGGGGCCCGATGGCCGCGTAATCGACCTTGCCGTAGTGCAAATCGCCGGGCTGGTTGCCAGACGCATCAAATGCGATCTCGTGGAAGGCCAACAGGTGTCCCGGGGCCAGCGGTACGGCATCATCCGGTTTGGCAGTCGGCTTGACGTTTATCTGCCTCAGGGGATTGCGCCACTGGTGGTCGAGGGACAACACGTGATCGCCGGTGAAACCCAGCTTGCGGATCTCATGGCAGGTGGTGCCGCAACCAAGGGTCAAGCATCGTGATACGCAGACGGTTGCAGGTTCGTCGCCCCAAACATCAGCCGATCACCAAACTGATCCCCAACCTCCTGACATTGCTGAACCTGTGCGCGGGCGTGACCGCAATCCGCTTTGCGCTGAATGACCAGTTCGAAGCGGCGGTCGCGGCCATTCTGGTGGCCGCTGTCCTCGACATGCTCGATGGCGGCATGGCGCGATTGCTTCGTGCGTCCAGCAAACTCGGGGCTGAACTGGATTCCCTCGCTGATCTGGTGAGCTTCGGTGTTGCGCCGGGCGTCATGGTCTATGCCTGGGCGCTGCACGAGGCGGGCGGTATCGGATGGGTCCCGACGCTGCTGTTTTGCGTGTGTTCGGCCCTGCGGCTAGCGCGGTTCAACATCGCGCAGGACGCCAAAACCGATGCACCTGGCCCCTACTGGTACTTCATGGGATTGCCGACGCCGGGCGCAGCCGGGGTCATTCTGGTGCCGATGCTGCTCTGGTTCCAGTTCCCCGATGGGCCTTTCGACGGTGTTTTGCTCAACACTGGCTTTACTGTTTTCGCCGCGCTGTTGATGGTCAGCACGCTACCGACCTTTTCCCTGAAAGGCGGGCACGTGCCCAACAAGTATGTGATACCCATATTATTGCTGTTCTGCATTGTGGTG
>JAURLR010000167.1 GCA_030831135.1 Alphaproteobacteria bacterium | reverse complement strand
TATCCGCCGTTGCGGCAGGGGTTTCGGGCGGTACGAATGTCCAGTTGTTCGTGCCATCGGCATATTGCTCAAGCACGATATCGGGCTTGCGCAGAACGATGCGGTTGACCTGCACATTGCCGGTGATCAGCGGGAACAGCGCCACCTCGACCGTGGCACTGTCCAGATGGACCATCGGGGTGTCACCACCCTGCGCCGCATTCGAAAGCGCGACATCATCCACCGAGACGCCTGGCTTGGGCAGAATGCGGAAGTTCAAAGCTCCGTTGATCGAAAGAGTTCGGCCCGTTGCCTTGCGAACCTCAGCGGCGATATCGGCCTTGATCGAATCCGTGGGCACGAAGAGCGGCCCCAGAAAAGCGAGCCCCAACAGAACAACGACAAAAACACCGAGGCCGATCAATAACTTTCGCACGTCCGTATCACTCCAGATCAAGTTCGCGTTGCGCTACTCACGAAACGCATCAAACCCGTTTCAGGTCCGCCTCCATCGCGCAGAGACAGGTGAATTCACCAACTCCCACAATCACAAGCCGCCCATTCTGGCATTTAGACGCTATCTTCTTGGCGAAGATGTGACGACGCGCACAGTTGGGCGAATAACAATTCCATGGCAGCCTGTACCTATGAATAGTCTTTTCCGTAGCGGATTGCCCGCGATTCTTGCGGCCATTGTGTTGCTCGCCCCCCTCGCGGCAAGCGCACAAGCGCCCCAGCCCGAGGATTCAACCGGACGCGGCCAGCACGCGCAGGCAACGGCTGATCGTCACATGGTGGCAGCCGCACATCCCGACGCGGTCGAGGCCGGTCTGGAGATGCTCCGGAAGGGCGGCAGCGCGGTCGACGCCGCGATTGCCGTACAGCTCGTCCTGAACCTCGTCGAGCCGCAAAGCTCAGGAATTGGGGGCGGCGCATTTCTGCTGTTCCACGACCGGAACAGACGCAAGACCATTGCCTATGACGGCCGCGAAACAGCACCAGCCGCTGTCCGGCCCGATCTGTTTCTCGACGCAAGCGGCGCGCCGATCCCCTTTGCGGATGCCGTTCTCGGCGGGCGATCTGTCGCAACCCCGGGCACGCTCGCCCTGCTCTCCGAAGTGCATCAACAGCATGGAAAGCTGCTTTGGCCGGACCTGTTCCAGCCCGCTATCCGGCTGGCGCGCGACGGTTTTGTTGTGGGACCTCGTCTGGCCGCGATGCTCAATGGTTCAAGGGCCGCGCGGCTCAAGACCTTCGCCACCGCGCGCGACTATTTCTTCCCTGACGGCGTGCCGCTCGCTGCAGGAAGCCGGAAAACCAACCCCGCCTTTGCAGTCACCCTGCAGCAGATTGCCGATGACGGACCGCGTGCCTTCTATGAAGGTCCGATCGGGGTCGCCATCATCGATGCCGTGCGTCACGCACCGGTCAATCCCGGCTTGCTGTCCCCTGAAGACCTCGCCACCTACCGCATGCTTCCGCGCGAGCCGGTCTGCCAACCCTATCGCAGCTTCGAGGTTTGCGGCATGGGGCCGCCATCATCGGGTGGACTAACGGTTGGCCAGATTCTGGGCATTCTCGCGCAGTTCGATTTGCCTTCGCTCGGACCCGCCAACATCCGTAGCTGGCATCTGCTGAACGAAGCCTCGAAGCTCGCCTTTGCCGACCGCAATCAGTACATGGCCGACGCAGACTTCGTGCAGGTTCCCACAGAAGGCCTGCTTGACCCCGAATATCTGGCGCGCCGCGCCGCGCTGATTCGCATGGAAACCTCGATCATCCCGCCGATGATCCCCGGCCGCCCGCCCGGCACCCCCCAGACGCTGCCCGGTGCCGACACGCAGGATGGTCGCCCCGGCACGAGCCATATTTCCATTGTGGATGGGGATGGGAACGCTGTCTCCATGACCACCACGATCGAGGGCGCCTTCGGGTCCCAGATCATGGTGGGCGGATTTCTGCTGAACAACGAACTCACGGATTTCTCGTTCCACGCCAAAAAGGACGGGCAGCCGATTGCGAACCGGATCGAACCGGGAAAACGCCCGCGCAGCTCGATGGCCCCGACCATCGTGTTCGATGCTGCCGGCGAACTTCGCCTCGTCGTCGGCTCGCCCGGCGGCAGCCGGATCATCGGTTATGTCGCGAAGACGCTGGTCGCAGTTCTCGACTGGAACCTCGACATACAGGCCGCCATAGACATGGGCCATCTGGTGAACCGCAACCGCTTTACCGATATCGAGGCGGGAACCCCTGCGGCGAAATTGCAGGCCCCCCTCGAAGCGCTGGGCAACCGCGTGGACCTGCGCGACCTGAACAGCGGTCTGCATGGCATCGAAATCGTGAACGGTCAGTTGCGTGGTGGCGCAGACCCGCGCCGCGAGGGTGTCGCGCGCGGCGACTAGCTTCGTGAGGCACCGTTGATGCCGCCGCCCGTCCGGGTCAGAAAGTTCGAGCTCAGAAAGGCCAGCACGGATGCCGTGAGCATGACCACAGCCATGGGAAGTGGCGTGTCGTCCTGCACCACACCTGCCAGCTGGGCAAACCCAGCGCCGATCAGCATCTGGAGGAATGCCAGCAGGCCCGAGGCGGTCCCGGCAAATTGCGGGCTGATACTCACCGCGCCTGCCTGGGCGTTGGGCATGGCCAGACCATTGGCCATCGCCATGGCGGCACCCGGCACGAAGATCGTCCAGGGCGACCATATCCCGGCCAGAACAAAGCCCAGCATCACCACACCAAAGACCACGGCCAGCGCGCTACCCAGACGCATCATCCGGTCCATCCCGATCCGTTCCCCGAAGCGCCCTGTCAGAAAGGTGCCGGCCATGAACCCGGCGGAGATCATGACAAAGAACAGACCGAACTCGGTCGGCGGCCGTTCGAGCACATTGATCATCACGAATGGGGCCGCCCCGAGAAAGGCCATGAACATGCCCATGCCGAAGCCCACCTGCCCGGCATAGCCAAGGAAGGCCGGCACGCGCAGCAGGATCAGAAAGCCGCCAAGCATCCCGCGAAAGGTCTGAACGTCAGCGCCCGGTGGCAAAGTTTCGGGAACCCGTGGCAAGGCAAACACCAGCACCAGCGCCCCGATCACACCCGCGAAGATGAAGATCGCCCGCCAGTCAAACGCATCGTTGAGCAAGCCGCCGATCAGCGGCGAGATCATGGGTGCCACGACCAGTGCGGTGATCATATAGGCCATCAGGCGTGCTGCGGTTTCCCGGTCATACAGATCGCGAATGATCGCGCGGCTGAGCACCATGCCTGCCGCGCCACCGACCGCCTGCACAATGCGCCCGAGGATCACGATCTCGATGGTCGGCGCGACGGCGGCAATCACACTTCCGATGACAAAGATGAACAACCCGATCACCAGCACCGGGCGACGCCCGTAGCGATCGGATGCCGGGCCGTAGACAAGGGTCGAGAACGCAATGGTGAACAGCGCCAGCGACAACACATACTGGACCGTCGCGGCGGGCACTTCGAATGCGACCTGCATGACGGGCAGAACCGGCAGGATGATCTGCATGGAAAGCGGCCCCAACGCGGTGATGACAGCGAGGACGGCTATGAACGCGCGCGTGTTTGCCGGCGGCGTGGGCATTGAATTGGCCTTGTTGCGAAGTTTCGTAAGCTTTGCGCGATAGGCCCCAACGCGCAATCCGTAAAGGACAAGTCGATTTGCGCGACCGGAAGGGGGACTATTCGCTAAGTCGAATCAGCGTCCGTGCCATTGGCGTGCTCCGATGCCGGGCCAAACCCGCCACCACCTGGCGTTTCGATGACAAAGGTGTCGCCGGGCCGTGCGCGCGTGCGGTCGGTGCCGCCCATTTCGACGCGCGAACCGTCTGCCCGCTCCAGCCAGTTCCGGCCCGGCGCGGCGTCTTCACCTCCTGCCAGCCCGTAGGGCGGAACGACCCGGCGGTTGGCGAGGATCATGACATCCATATCCTCCAGGAACTGCACCCGGCGCCGGACACCATCGCCCCCGCGATGCTTGCCCGCGCCACCAGAGCCTTCACGGATTTCAAAGCTTTTCAGCAGGACCGGAAACCGCCATTCCAGAATCTCCGGATCCGTCAGGCGTGAATTGGTCATGTGGGTGTGTACCGCCGAGGTCCCGTCAAAATCCGGTCCAGCGCCAGCCCCGCCACAAATTGTTTCGTAATACTGGTGACGCGCATTGCCGAAGGTAAAGTTGTTCATGGTGCCCTGCGCCGCCGCCATCACCCCAAGCGCGCCATACAGGCAGTCCGTGATCGCCTGGCTGGTTTCCACATTCCCGGCGACGACGGCAGCCGGATATTCCGGCGACAGCATCGAATGCGGTGGAATCACGATCTCGATGGGTTTCAGGCAACCTTCATTCAATGGAATGTCGTCGTCCACCAGGGTTCGGAACACATAAAGCACAGCGGCACGGGCGATGGCTGTCGGAGCGTTGAAATTGCTGTCGAGCTGGCCACTGGTCCCTGTGAAGTCCACCTTTGCGCTGCGCGTGGCGCGGTCAATCGAGACCGAGACCCGGATCTCCGCCCCATTGTCGAGCGGATAGGTGAATTCACCATCCTTGAGGACTTCGATCACCCGACGGACGGATTCCTCGGCATTGTCCTGCACATGGCGCATATAGGCGTGGACCGTCTCCAGCCCGAACTGAACGACCATCCGGCGCAGTTCCGACGCCCCCTTCTCATTGGCCGCAACCTGGGCTTTCAGATCGGCAATGTTCTGATCGACATTGCGAACCGGGTACGGTCCCGAACACAACAGGTTTCGGAAGTCGTCCTCCAGGAACAGCCCGGCATCGACCGCCTTGAAATTGTCGATCAGGACGCCTTCGTCCTGGATGGTCTTCGAATCCGGTGGCATGGAACCCGGCGAGATGCCGCCGATATCCGCATGGTGCCCACGACTGCCGACGTAGAAGAGAATCTCTGCCCCGTCATCGTCAAAAACCGGCGTGATCACCGTGACATCAGGCAGATGGGTCCCGCCGTTATAGGGCGCGTTGAGCACATAGACATCGCCGGGCACCATCCGTCCGGCATTCTCACGAATAACGGTGCGAATACTTTCCGACATGGACCCCAGATGCACCGGAATGTGCGGCGCATTGGCAACAAGGTTGCCGTCGGGGTCAAAGATCGCGCAGGAAAAATCGAGCCGTTCCTTGATGTTCACCGAATAGGCCGTGTTCTGGAGGGTGAAGCCCATCTGTTCGGCGATGGACATATAAAGATTGTTGAACACCTCCAGCATCACCGGATCGACTTGCGTACCGATGGCTGCGTCCCGTTGCGCCGCGACCATCCGTTCGAGAACAAGATCGCCCCGTTCGTTCATCGTCGCGCGCCAGCCAGGCTCGACAATCGTGGTCGCCACGGCCTCGCTGATGATCGCCGGGCCGTCGACCTCAACGTCGCTGGTCAGGTCTTCCCTTACAAACACCGGGGTCGGGTGCAGCGCACCTGCCATATGGGCACGCACATCCGCGATGGATTTTGTGATGCCCGTCGCCTCGATCCGGGGCTGGCTATGGCCGACATCTTCATCCGAGACACCGACCGCCTCGACCGCCGCTGTTTCAATGATCAACCGCTTCTCGGGCATGGTGAAGCCGTAGCGCTGGCGGTGCTGCTCGGCAAACTGATCGGCCATCGCCCTGGGATCGCCGAAATCGACTTCGAGCGATGTATCGGTCCCGTCATAGCGCAAGTGAAGCCGCTGACGGACCTCGACACGGTCTGCCGTCACACCCTGCCCGGCCACCTCATTCCGCGCCGTGTCGGCCAGGCGCTGGAGAAGTTCCACCACCGATTCCGGAACCGCTTCGCCCAAGGGCACTTCAACGGACTGCTCGCGCAGCGCGCGAATATCGGCCAGCCCCATGCCATAAGCTGAAAGCACACCTGCGAGCGGGTGCAGCAGAACCCGGGTCATCCCCAGCGCATCGGCGACCAGACAGGCATGCTGGCCCGCCGCACCACCAAAGGCACAAAGCGTGTACCTGGTCACGTCATAGCCGCGCTGAACGGAAATCTTCTTGATCGCGTTCGCCATGTTCTCGACAGCGATCGTCAGGAAACCTTCCGCGACCTCGGCCGGGCTGCGGGTGTCCCCGGTCGCCTTCCGGATATCTTCGGTCAGTGCCGCGAACTTGCTGGCGACAATCTCGGCATCCAGCGGCGAATTCTGATCCGGCCCGAAGACTGCGGGGAAATGTTCGGGCTGGAGCTTGCCGAGCATCACGTTGCAATCGGTCACGGTCAGCGGTCCGCCCTTGCCGTAGCTGGCCGGCCCGGGATCGGCTCCCGCACTCTCCGGACCAACGCGATAGCGCGCGCCGTCAAAGGAACAGATCGAACCACCCCCGGCCGCAACCGTATGGATCTGCATCATCGGTGCGCGCATGCGCACACCGGCAACCAGTGTCTCAAAGGCTCGTTCGTAAGCACCGTTATAGTGGGTCACGTCGGTGGAGGTGCCCCCCATATCAAAGCCGATCATCTGACCGAAACCCGCAGCCTCGCTCACCTGAACCGCGCCAACCACGCCACCCGCCGGACCGGACAGGATCGCATCCTTGCCCTGAAACATCTGGGCATCCGTAAGCCCGCCATTGGACTGCATGAACATCAGGTTCACATCGCCCAGATCATTGGCCACCCGATCCACATAGCGACGCAGGATGGGGGACAGATAGGCGTCAACCACGGTCGTGTCACCGCGCCCGACCAGCTTGATCAGCGGGCTCGTCTCATGACTGACCGAGATTTGTGTAAACCCGATTTCCCGCGCGATCTCCGCGCAAGCGGCCTCATGGGCCGGCACCCGATAGCCATGCATGAAGGTGATCGCCACGGCGCGGATTCCATCATCATAGGCGCCCTGTAACGCCGCGCGCGCAGATGCCGGATCGAAGGGGACAATCACCTCGTCCTTCGCGTTTACCCGCTCGTCGATCTCGACCACACGCTCATAAAGAAGCTCCGGCAGAACGATGTTGCGGTCAAACAGTCGCGGGCGCGCCTGATAGCCGATCCGAAGGGCATCCCGGAATCCGCGGGTGATCGCCAGAACAGTGCGGTCTCCCTTACGTTCCAACAATGCATTGGTGGCCACCGTCGTTCCCATTTTCACCGCGCCGATCTGGTCCGACGGGATGGGGTCGTCTTTGGAAAGGCCGAGCAAGCTGCGAATACCTTGCACGGCGGCATCCGCGTAATGCTCGGGATTGTCCGACAGCAACTTGTGGGTGTGGAGCTCACCATCAGGCGCACGGCCGACAATATCGGTAAACGTGCCACCCCGGTCAATCCAGAAATGCCAG
>JAURLR010000166.1 GCA_030831135.1 Alphaproteobacteria bacterium | reverse complement strand
CCGGCGCGCTGCTTTCCTCGCCGCTTTCAACAGCGGCAGCGAAGTTCTCGAAAAACTGCCCGGCCATTTTCTTTGCCGTGCCATCGATCAGACGCGCGCCGAGTTGCGCTAGCTTTCCGCCAACCTGGGCGTCCACTTCGTACTTCAGCAATGTGCCGTCGCCGTCTTCTTCGAGCGTCACATTTGCACCGCCCTTGGCAAACCCGGCCGCGCCGCCCTTGCCCTCGCCCGAAATGCGATATCCGTTCGGCGGGTCGAGATCGGTAAGTTCCACGTCACCGGCAAACTTGGCTTTCACCGGGCCGACCTTGGCCGTCACTTTTGCGGACATCTCCGTTGGTGACTTCTGTTCGATTTCCTCACAACCGGGAATGGACTGTTTGAGAATTTCCGGATCGTTGAGTGCATCCCACACTTTCTGGCGTGATGCGTTGATCTTGTATTCACCCGACATTTCCATGGCGATGGACCTTCAGCGCTTGTGTTGATATCTGGCGAACATAAGCGCCACGGCGTGCAGCGGCAAGCGCGGTGCGCGAATGAAGACAGCACGTGTCGGATCGGGAAAAGCGACAACAAGTTTGCCCCATACGACCGGTCTTGTTTGGCTCAGGCTTGTAAGGGCTGGCTTTCCAGAGCGGTCGGGCTTACATGTCAGTCTGATGGCCGGTCACAGTCGAACTTCCGATCCTGAAATCGCGACAACGAAGCCCGAACCCGGTGCAGAAATGCGGGCGGTTCGGGCGCTGATGCCCTATCTCTGGCCGCGTGGCGATGTTGAGTTGCGCGTCCGCGTCGTGATTGCCCTTGTGCTGCTGGTGGCGGCCAAGATTGCAACCGTCGCGATCCCGGCCGTTTTCGGGCGTGCCGTGGACGCGCTTGAGGCTGGTGTGAGCGCGGGTGGGGTTGCCAGCGTGCCGGTGGCCCTTTTGATCGGCTATGGCCTGCTGCGTGTCGGGCAGCAGGGGTTTGCCGAGCTGCGCGACTTCGTCTTCGCCAAGGTCGGACAACGAGCGATCCGTCGTATCGCCCTGAAAGTGTTCGAGCATTTGCATGCGCTCGCATTGCGGTTCCATATGGACCGACAGACCGGTGGCCTGAGCCGGGCTATCGAGCGTGGCATCAAGGGCATCGATTTCCTGTTGCGCTTCATGCTGTTCAGCATTCTGCCGACACTGGTTGAGATCGTGCTGGTCTGCGGAATTCTGTGGTCGCTGTTCGGTTTTGTCTTCAGCGCGATCACCTTTGTGACCGTGATGATCTATGTGGTTTTCACGCTGGTCTTCACGGAATGGCGGCTGAAATTCCGGCGTGCCATGAACGACAGCGACAGCGAAGCCAATACCAAAGCCATCGACAGTCTGCTGAACTTCGAAACCGTCAAATATTTCGGCAATGAGGCGCACGAGGCGCGCCGCTACGACGCATCCATGCAGCGCTACGAAAAGGCGGCGGTCAAGAGCCTGACGACCCTCTCCATGCTCAATGTCGGGCAGGGGCTGATCATGGCTCTGGGCATGACCATCCTGCTGGTCCTTTCGGGCTTTCGGGTGAGTGACGGCAGCATGTCCATCGGTCAGTTCACGGCTGTCAACCTTTACATGATGCAATTGTTTCAACCCCTTAATTTTCTTGGTTTTGTTTATCGGGAAATAAAGCAGTCTCTGGTGGATATGGAGACGATGTTCGGTCTGCTCAGCGAGAATCAGGAGGTCGAGGACAGCCCCGGTTCGCAGCCGCTGAACGTGGCTGACGGCGTTGTACGATTCGAGCATGTTTCGTTCCGCTATGACCCGCGCAAGGCGGTCCTGCGGGATGTGGATTTTGAAGTGCCTGCAGGGCACACCGTGGCGATTGTGGGCGCATCGGGGGCGGGAAAATCGACGATTTCGCGCCTGTTGTTCCGCTTCTATGACGTGGATGACGGACGCATCACGATTGACGGGCAGGATATCCGCGACGTGACCCAGTCGAGCCTGCGTGCGGCTATCGGCATCGTTCCGCAGGATACGGTGCTGTTCAACGATTCAATCTTTTACAACATCCAGTACGGTCGCCCGTCGGCAAGCCCGGCAGAAGTCGAAGAGGCAGCCCGTCTGGCGCAGGTCCATGATTTCGTGATGGCGCTTCCCGATGGCTACAACACCCGGGTCGGAGAGCGGGGCCTGAAGCTGTCGGGTGGCGAGAAACAGCGGGTCGCAATCGCCCGAACGATCCTCAAAGGCCCGAAAATACTGCTGTTCGACGAAGCGACATCTGCTCTGGACACCCATACCGAACGAGAGATCCAGACGGCGCTGGAGCAGGTTTCCGCCGACCGGACGACGCTGGTCATCGCGCACCGGCTTTCCACAGTGGTCAACGCCGACGAAATCATCGTGCTCGATAACGGCGTGATCGTTGAACGTGGCCGCCACGACGCGCTTCTCGCCCATAACGGCATGTATGCCGACCTCTGGCAGCGTCAGCAGGCCGCCGCGCGCCGCGCCGAAGCCCAGGCGGCCGATGTAGAGCAGGGAATCTTCGTCCCGGCACCACTGAAATAGCGGGTCAGCGGACCTCCACGGCGTAACTTTCAACCGGACGGATCGTCTCGATCATGTCGCGCGCCTTCAGGAATTCGGCAAAACGCTCGTAGCGGCCGCGATCGAGGGCTGCCGGACGCAACGCGAAGCGCGGGATGGTGTCGCGCCAGGCGCGGCGGTTGAGTTCATCGTCAAGCTCCTTGCGGCCTTTGATGAACAGCTCCCAGGCCGCATCGGGATGGTTGATCAGGTACTGGGTGCCCGCTTCGATTGCCGCCAGAAAGGCCAGAATCTGCGGATTGTCGATATTGTCGCTTCGGGTGACGAAAATCAGTTCGTCATAGGCGGGAACGCCTTCTTCCTCGAGATAGAAGGCGCGGCCGGGGCGGCCCTCGATATCCATCTGGTTGAGTTCGAAATTCCGGTATGCCCCGATCACGGCATCGACCTGCCCGCTCATCAGGGAGGGGGAGAGCGAGAAGTTGACGTTGACGAGGGTGACATCACTGAGTTTCAGGCCGTGCTTCTCGAGCATCGCACCCAGCAACGCATCTTCAAAACCGCCGACGGAAAAGCCGACCTTGCGGCCTTTCAGATCGGCAATCGAACGGATCGGTCCGTCATCGAGCACCACGAGTGAGGACAGCGGCGTGGCGACCAGCGTGCCGACACGTTTGAGGGGCAGGCCGGCATCGACCTGCAGATGCAGTTGCGGCTGGTAGGATATCGCCACATCACCGCGTCCAGCGGCGACCAGCTTCGGCGGATCATTGGGGTCGGCCGGTGCGATCAGTTCGACATCCAGGCCGCGCTGGGCGAATTCACCGCGTTCGAGCGCCACATAAAGCGGCCCGTGATCGGGATTGACGAACCAGTCGAGCAGAACCGTGAACTTGTCGGCCGATGCTGGCGACGCAAGAAAGAGAGAGACAAAAGCGGCAAGCACTAAACGTTTCATGATGAATGGTTCCATATTATCAAAAGGTTATCGGATTGACGGATCGCCGTCGGGCTGCCAGGAAATCAGCCGGCGCAAAGCCGCGTCGATGGCGAAATAGATGCACACGGACATGATCGCGAGCACGAACAGCGCGGCAAACATTGCGGCCGTCTGGACCCGCCCGTTCATCAGCAGCATGTAATAGCCGAGCCCGGCCGAGGCCCCGACCCATTCGCCGACAACTGCGCCGATCGGCGCAACAGCGGCGGCCACCCGCAGACCCGAAGCAAAGGCGGGAAGAGCGGCCGGAAAGCGGATTTGCAGCAGCACCGCCGCCTTGGAGGCGCCCATGGTTTGCGCCAGGTCGATCCAGCCGGTCTCCGTCCGGCGAAGCCCGTCATAGAATGCCGCCGTCACCGGGAAGTAGATGATCAGCGTGGCCATCGCGACCTTGGGGACAATGCCATAACCGAACCAGAGCACCAGAACGGGGGCCAGCGCGAAAACCGGGATTGCCTGGGAGATCACGAGCACCGGGAGCAGCCAGGATCGCGCTTGCCGGAAATAGGCCATCATCAGCGCGCTGCTGGCACCAAGAATTGTGCCGAACAACAGGCCGAGAAGGATCTCGGCAAGAGTGATCCCGGCATGTCCGAGCAGGATGTCTGCACGTTCGAACGCGACTGCAAGAACGGAAACCGGTCCCGGCAGAATGAACGGGGCGATTTCGAAGATGCTGACCGCGACATGCCAGATCACGAGAAGTCCGCCGAATACCAGTGCCGGGCGCAACAGTTTCATTGGCATGCCTCGCGGTGTTCCGCATCCGCGGTGCCGCGCTGCGAAAGCGCATCCATGATCGCATGGTAGGTGTCGCGCAGGGCGGGGTCGGTCGGGTCCCGCAAGGCGTGTCCGGGCGGAAACAGCGACACATGGCCCGCGTTGTCTCCGGTTCGGACGATGTGGATGGCGGTTCCCAGCCGCAGGGCTTCAAACGGATCGTGAGTGACCATGACCACGGTGCGATCATGAAGCAGTTCGAAAGCCAGATCCTGCAATTGGGTGCGTGTGATGGCATCCAGGGCCGAAAACGGCTCGTCCATGAGCACGATCGGACGTGCTTCCATCATGGTGCGCGCCAGTGCCACACGCTGGCGTTCACCGCCGGACATCTCCCCTGACTTTGCCAGCGCCCGGTCAGAGATGCCAGTCCGTGCCAGCAGTTCTGCGACTTTTTCGAGATCGGGCTTTTCCCCGCGCAACCGCGCGCCCAGCGCGACATTCGATGTGGCGTTGAGCCAAGGCAGCAAAAGGTCCTGTTGCGCCATATAGGCAATACGCCCGTCGAGAGGCAGGCCATCGCTGCCTTCGAAAACCCCTCCGGGGAATGCCTTGACGAGGCCGGCCACGGTGCGCAGCAGCGTGGACTTGCCGACACCGCTTTCACCCAGAAGGCATGTCCAGCTGTTCGGGGCCGCATCGAATGAGAGGTTCTCGACGAGAATTCTGGATTCCCATCCCAACTGCATGTTGCGCACGCGGAGCCCTGGCGGAGCCGGGCCGAAATCTGTCTTGGGCAGGTTCACTGTCCACGTCCCTCCGCCGGTGCTAACCGGATCAGGTTCCAAGGGTCGTCCCGCCGGATGTGGCGTGACCTCTCAGCCGAATTGGCTCCCCATGTGGTTGATATCACTATGATGTGTGGAGGCGGTGTCCGTCAATGTCGCGATTGCGAAGTTTGTCCCAAACCGCTAGTTGATGATCATGTCTCTTGCGGTGAACACCACCTCCTCAGGTCCGGTCCGGCGACTTTCGCGCCCCGTGTTCATTGGCAATGACATCTATCGGCATTCGACCTTTGGGCCCAAACATCCTCTATCTGTGCCGCGCGTTCCCGCCACGATAGACCTTTGCCGGGCGCTGGGATGGTTGCCGGAGGGGACATATATTGAAAGCGGATCGGCGAGTCCTGCGGAAATCGTGCGTTTCCATGACCCTGCCTATCTGCGGGCCCTGCGCGAAGGTGAGCGGGCGCTTGCGCTTTCAGCGGCTGATCGTGAGCGCTACAATCTCGGCCGTCTGGAGAACCCGATCCACGACACGATGTACAGACGGCCCGCGATTTCGGCGGGCGCTGTCCTGAAGGCGGCGGAAATTCTGGGTTCGGTTGATGAAGGGGTTGTGTACAGCCCGGCCGGAGGGACCCATCATGGGCGTCCTAACCGGGCCAGCGGATTTTGCTATTTCAATGATCTT
>JAURLR010000165.1 GCA_030831135.1 Alphaproteobacteria bacterium | reverse complement strand
GATATGGCGTCGGCCCGGAAGTTCTGCGCGATATCAGCTTCAAACTCGCCCCGGGATCGTTCCACTTCCTGACCGGGTCCAGTGGTGCGGGAAAAACGACACTCCTCAAACTGATGTATCTTGCCCTGCGCCCCACGCGTGGGCTGGTACATGTGTTCGACCGGGATGTTTCGATGACCCCGCGCGCCGAATTGCCCGCATTGCGCCAGAAGATCGGGGTCGTGTTTCAGGATTTTCGACTGATTGATCATCTGACCGCTGTCGAGAACGTGGCCCTGCCGCTACGTGTCGGTGGCGCGCGCCACACCGAGATCGACACCCATGTCCGAGAACTGCTGAGTTGGGTCGGTCTGGGTGAGCGGCTTGATGCGCGCCCCTCGACCCTGTCGGGCGGACAGCAGCAGCGCGTTGCGATCGCGCGCGCCGTCATCAACCGGCCAAAGCTGTTGCTGGCCGACGAACCGACCGGCAATGTCGATGACCGGATTGCGGTGCGGCTGATGTATCTGTTCGAAGAACTGAACAAGGCCGGCACAACGGTCGTCATCGCGACCCATAGCAACGCGCTGGTCGAAAAGTTCGGTCATCCCGTACTGCGCCTCGATGATGGTGAACTGACGCTTCGGCGCAAGGCGGAACCCGCTGCGGGTTCCAGGGGGGCAGCGTGATCCGCGGTCGTCGCAGCGATCTGCCGTTTGAGCGTGACCAGTCCACGCGATTCCTGCCCTGGATCGTGGCGCTGATGGTGTTTCTGGGCGTCCTCATGTTCGCCGCCGCGCTGGTCGTCTCCAACGCGGTCAACGCCTGGGACAACACCCTGACGGGCCGAATGACAGTCCAGATCCCCCAGCATGCGGCAAGTGACGAATCCACCCAATCACTGGCCGCCATACTCGAGAAAACACCGGGCGTTGCAGCGGTACGGATCGTTCCCGATGCCGAAGCGCGCGCGCTGCTGATTCCATGGCTGGGCGAAGGGGTGGTGACCGCCGGTTTGCCGGTCCCCGATCTGATTGATCTTGAAATCACACCCGGTGCACGGATTGATCCCATCCTGCTGCGCGCCCGGCTCGCCGAAACCGTTCCCGATGTGACAGTGGACGACCATCGCGCCTGGCTCTCGGCGCTGATTACCCTTGCCCGAACAGCAGAAATGCTCGCCTTTGCCATTCTCGCACTGATTGCCTCTGCGGCCGTGATCGCAGTGATCTTCACCACCCGAAGCGGCCTCGCCGTGCACAGCGCGATCATCGAACTGCTCCACCAGATGGGAGCTCCCGACACCTATATCGCAAGCCAGTTCCAGCTGCAGGCCTTGATGCTGGCGCTGCGTGGCGGCGTTGCCGGAGGTATCAGCGCGGCCATCGTCCTGTTGTCCTTCGGCTGGATCGGTCGCGGGATCGATGCAGCGTTTCTCCCCGACTTGTCCCTTTCACCCCTTGGCTGGCTGGTCCTGTTGCTGGTTCCGGCCGGGGCCGTGGCCATCGCCATGCTGACTGCCCGCATGACCGTTCTACGGGCACTCGCGCGGATGCCGTGATGCGCAGGCAAAAATCCCGGCGCGGGCGGATCATCGCAGGTCTCGCGCTGCTGATTGCGATCTCCTGGCTCACCGGATTGTTCATGTTCGTGGAAAAAATTCCGCGCGCCGCGCCAGAGACAGGCATCACCGACGCCGTTGTGGTGCTCACGGGCGGCGCGGGACGAATCGACCGGGGCGTCGAATTACTGGCCACCAACAAAGCACGCGAGATGCTGATATCCGGTGTCGGTATCGACGTCCGGTTGCAGGATCTGATTTCGGAAACCGACCTGTCCCCGGACATCCAGCAATGCTGCGTGACATTGGGACGTGCGGCCCGTGACACCCGGGAGAACGCAATCGAGGCGGCTGGCTGGGCCGCCAGCCGGAATATTTCCAGCATCCGGCTCGTGACCTCCGACTTCCACATGCCGCGCAGTCTGCTCGAGTTCAAACGCCGCTTGCCACATACACAAATTCTTGCCGAGCCGGTGAGCGTGCGCAATATCCGGCTGGACGGCTGGTGGTCGCGCCCCGGAACCGCAATGCTCCTCGCTGGCGAATACACAAAGTATCTCGCGATCCGGCTGCAACTGGTCACCACCCGGCTTCTGGCGCGTATCTAGACCATGCGTGCAGTCCTTTTCACCGTGCTGTTTTACAGCTGGACAACCCTGATGGGGATTCTGGTTCTGCCGTTCCTGTTTGGCCCACCGCGTATGTTGCTGGCCTATAGTCGTTTCTGGGTCCGCATTTCACTCTGGTTGCTGCGGGTCACCGTCGGGGTGACCCACGAGGTGCGCGGGCGCGAGCATATTCCCGACGGTCCCGCCCTGTTTGCGGTCAAACACCAATCGGCCTGGGACACGCTGGCCATCAACCTCATCATCCCGGATGGCGCGATCGTGCTCAAACGCGAGCTCACATGGATTCCACTTTTTGGCTGGTGTCTGCTGCGCGCACGGCACATCCCCATCGACCGGTCCGGCGGCATCGCGGCCTTGCGGAAAATGGTGGCAGCAGCACGAGATCGCCTGTCCGACGGCCGTCCCGTCGTGATCTACCCGGAGGGCACACGGGTCGCGCCGGGAACCGCGCAGCCCTATCACGCCGGCGTTGCAGCCTTGCAGTCCGCCCTCGATGTTCCGGTTGTCCCTGCGGCGCTGAATTCCGGCCTGTTCTGGCCCCGTCGCTCTCTCGCGTTTCGCCCCGGCAGGATTACCATCGAATTCCTGCCACCATTGCCAGCGGCCCTGCCACGCCGCGATTTTGTCCAAGCCCTTGAGTCATCGATTGAATCTGCGACGGACCGGTTGATCGCGGATGCCCTGACGCCCCAGAACGTGAAGATGCCTGTGGATAAAGTTGTGGAGTAACCACAAACCGCACCCTGGCAAGCCGCCTTTGTAATACGCGCGTAATAAACCAGAGCATCCATCGAATGTATGAACGCCTCATATAATCCTTGTGGTGTTTTACTTGCGAAAATTTGCCAAAGCTCAAAAAACACCAAGTCTGATTGCTTTGCCGGCATTGTACGAAAGGTGCCAAATCGACATACAAGCGTCTGATTCGTCCTCCGCCACTTCATTCACCAACGGATGACGCCCTGTCAGACCCGCGTTTACTCCCCACAAAAATCGCCTGTGGATAAATCGTATCTCGGAGCCGGACGCTGCTGACACAAGATAGGGTGCCGAAGCACAAAAACGGACTATTTCTCAGGCGTACGCGGCGCCCGGCCGTCAATCAGCCGACACAATCGGCTCAATGGCCGATCCGTGATTCCGAGTTCCTCAAGATGTCCAACGGTATTGCGCAGATACTCGGTATTTGCCCCTCCGCGACCATGACCCTGGAGAATATGGTGCAACGCGATGTCGTCTTCCAGCTTGCCCGCATATTGCACATGGTTGTGCGCGGCCGTGTAGGTGTGGGCGCGTATTACCCGCGATCCGATGCGCGCCGTGACCCATCTCGGAATATAGACCCGGGTGACCATTTCTCGGCGAATGAGATACTCGACCGTCGCCGCCGCGCCCGCCGCGCTGACACGATAGGCCACTCCCCGACACGATCCCCCATTGTCCAGCCCCAGGACCAGGCCCGGATGCTCGCGCGTACCGCGCCAGATATGGGAATAGACGCAGAACGACCGGTGAAAGCCGTGAACCGTGGCCAGGCTTCGCTCTGAGAACGGAAATTCCGGCTGCCACATCAACGACCCGTACCCGAAAACCCAGAGATCTTCGTCCTTGGGATGGGTCGCCATGACCGCCGCAAGGGTCGTCTGCAGTTCATCCTCGGTGAGCTCGTACTGATCGGTCAGGTGACGCAAATCAGGCTGGCGTTTGGGGTCAGTCATGAAAGGGATGGGGCCCGGGTTCACTATGTCTCGACCGCAAGAAGGCGCATCGCTAGGTTGTCTATCTTGCTTCT
Organism: Alphaproteobacteria bacterium; assembly: GCA_030831135.1. Taxonomy (GTDB): domain Bacteria; phylum Pseudomonadota; class Alphaproteobacteria; order UBA6615; family UBA6615; genus JABJAG01. Next base: position 1,054 of record JAURLR010000165.1, on the reverse strand, counting down.
AGTTCATACGGGACCGCATGTTCCAGCGAAAGTATCTGGTTTTTCTCTGCGTTTTGATCCTGCTCCTGCTCGGCTGGGCTGGCGGCTGGTTCTGGCTGGCCGACAAGCTGCGCGTAGATATTGACGCGTTCGTGGAAACCCAGCGCGCCCGTGGTGTGGCTCTGCGTTGGGATGCACTTTCCATTTCCGGTTTTCCGATCCGGTTCGACACCGACTTTACCGCGCCGCTCGCCCGCTGGGACGATATAGACCGCACGATCACCTGGACGGGCGCCGATACGTCGATCCGGCCTTTTGTCGAAGGCCCGGGCGCAGTGTCCTTCCGCGCACCGGGACGTCATCGTTTGGAATTCAGCGAACCCGGTGCGGACCTCCAGATCGAAACCCAATCCGACAGGCTCAAAGGGGTGCTCGAATTCAGTGATGCTGGACGGATTCAGGGGTTGCGTGGACTGGCCGAGCCCTTCGACCTGCACATCAACGAAGGATCTCGCATCGGGATCGCACGGGCGGCGTTCGACTATGCTTATCGCACCCGGCCCGGCACCACGGACCCGATCCATCCCGATCCGGTTTTGGCCCGGTTGTCTGTCATCATGAACCAGATCGATCTGGCCGCCGTTCCTCTGGACGTCAATATTGCGCGGACGCTGGGCAGCGAGATCACGACCTTCGCCGGACAATTATCCCTGCGCGGACCGTTTGCCATCGAAGACATCTCACCGGAAAGCCTGGCGCGCTGGCGGGATGCTGGCGGGACCCTTGAGGTCGAAAGCCTGGAATTGAGTTGGGGGCCCTTGCGTTTCGCCGGCGACGGGACTCTGGCTCTCGACGATGCGCTGCAACCCGAGGGGGCATTTTCCGCCCGGATGTCCGGGCTCGACACGCTGATCGACCTGCTTGAGCAGCGCGGGGAAATCCGATCACCACAGGCCGCCATTGCGCGCATCGCGCTGGCGGTTTTCACGCGCGCGCCCGCCAATGGCGGACTTCCCGAAGCGAAGGTTCCCGTTACAATTCAGGGCCGCATATTGTCGATCGGTCCGGTCCCGCT
>JAURLR010000164.1 GCA_030831135.1 Alphaproteobacteria bacterium | reverse complement strand
TCTCCCCCCTTGATGACCCCGAAATTAAACGTCGTCCAGGGTGGCATAAAGCTGCTTTCCGAATCAGCCTGCTGCTCCTGTTCGGCGGCAATGCCTTTGAGAAAGGTGATGAATTCAGCGGCATAGGCAATCGCATTGACCCCGCGATGGGGCGCGCTGGAATGGGCGGCAATTCCGGTGATTGTCGTTTCGAAACCCCGGATGCCCTTGTGTCCGGTCACGATCTGCATGCTGGTGGGTTCCCCCACAATGGCGATGGCGGGCATCGGCACCGCATCGCCCAGCTTGGCGATCATGCGGCCGACCCCGCGACAGCCGACTTCCTCGTCATAGGACAGCGCAATGTGGATCGGGGTTTTCAGGTTGGCGGCCACCAGGTCGGGCACCTTGGCCAGAACAGCCGCGATAAAGCCCTTCATGTCTGCCGTGCCGCGCCCGAAATGCCGTTCGGCGCCTTCGACCATGCGCGTGTCCAGCACGAAAGGATCGCTCGACCAGTCCTGACCGGTCACCGGCACCACATCGGTGTGGCCCGAGAGAACGACGCCGCCGGGAATATCGGGTCCGATACTGGCCAGCAAATTTGATTTTTCCCCGTCGTCACTTTCGATCCGCTGGGACCGCACACCGTGACGGTCCAGATACTCCTCGGCAAAGGAAATCAGGTTCAGGTTGGACAGGTGGGACGTCGTGTCGAAACCGATCAGTTGCGCCAAAATTTCGAGGGTCCGCTCGGCGTGGGTCACCATGATCAGCTTCTCCAGAATGCCGGGGTCAGGATCACGAGGACGGTGAACAGCTCAAGCCGGCCCAGCAGCATGCCGGCCGAAAGCATCCATTTGGCGGCATCGGGCAAATCGGCAAATGTTCCGACCGGGCCGATGATCGGGCCGAGGCCCGGGCCGACATTTGAAATGGCTGTGGCCGCTCCCGACAGGCTGGTCAGGAAGTCGAGACCCAACGCGCTCAGGCCGAGCGCCAGCAGGATGAAAACGAGAATATAGAAGAAGACAAACCCAAGCACTGAAAGCGCGATTTCCTCGGTCACCGGGTTGCGGTTGTAATGGGGAATGAAGACGCCATGGGGCTGGAGCAGGCGCTTTATCTGTACCGTGGCGATGGCATAGAGAACCTGAAAGCGGAACACTTTGATCCCGCAGGTGGTCGATCCTGCGCAACCCCCGATGAACATCATCACGAAGAAGATAATCAGCGGGAAGGAACCCCAGGTGTCAAAGGCGGCGGTCGCATAGCCGGTGCCGGTGATGACTGACACCGTGTTGAAGGCGGCCGCCCGGATCGAGACGCCCAGGCCGAGTTCCTGAGACAGATAGAGGGACAGGCTGATGATCGAGATCGCGCCCAGTACGATGGCCAGGAACCAGCGCACCTGAGTGTCGCGCCACAGACTTTCCGGGCGTCCCCGCGCGGCCTGCAGGTACAGCACGAAGGGCAGCGATCCGGTGATCATGAACGCAATCGCGATGGTATCGATGGTCCAGTTGTCGAAGACCCCGATACTGGCATCCGAGGTGGAGAATCCGCCCGTCGCGATGGTCGTCATGGCATGCGCGATGGCGTCAAATCCCGACATGCCCGCCAGCCAGTAACCCAGCGCGCAGACCAGCGTCAGTCCCAGATAGATCGAGCCGATCGCGGTGGAGGTCTGGGCCGCGCGGGGCAGCACCTTCTCTGAGGTGTCCGAGCTTTCGAGCCTGAAGATCTGCATGCCGCCGACCTGCAGCATCGGCAGCACGGCGATGGCGGTGACGATGATACCAATCCCGCCAAGCCATTGCAGCAGGGCACGCCACAACAGGATACCCGGCGGTGCGGCATCCAGCCCGATGATGACGGTCGAGCCGGTGGTCGTGATGCCCGACATCGCCTCGAAGAAGGCATCAGCATAGCTGAGATTCAGTCCCGCAAAGGCAAAGGGCAGTGCGGCAAACACCGTCATGCCAAGCCAGCTGAGCGTGGTCAGCACGAAGGCCTCGCGAATGCCGATCTTCATGTCGCCGACACGTGTGGTCAGGATCAGCGAGACGCCGATGAATAGCGTCAGCCCGCTGGAAGCAGCGAAAACCTGCCAGTCACGATGGCCAGTGGCGGCGTCCACGAGCGCGGGCAGCATCATCGCAATCGACAGTGTTGACAGCAGAACGCCGAGGATAAACAGAATGGGTCGGAAGTCGAGCACGCGGGGAATGCACGGCTTTCACCGTGTCCAATGTTCCTTGGCCTGCGAAGGCGGGTTTATTTCGCTTTGTCGGCGAGATGATTGGCGAAAATGCCCCGTCTGTCCAGCCGCGTGGTTGCTTTAACTGCTGGCGCTCGACGATGGGTTTCCGATGAAGGACAGGAATTCCCGGCGTGTATCCGATCCCTGCCGGAACGCACCCAGCATCGTGCTTGTCACCATCGACACACCGTGCTTGTGGACGCCGCGCGTCGTCATGCACTGGTGTTCGGCCTCGATCACCACCGCGACCCCCTTGGGCTGCAGCACTTCATTGATGCAATTGGCGATCTGGGCAGTCAGTTTTTCCTGGATTTGCAGGCGCTTGGCATAGGCATCGGCGACCCGGGCCAGCTTGCTGATTCCGACGACACGTTTGTCGGGCATGTAGCCGATGTGGATTTTCCCCAGAATCGGCGCCAGATGGTGCTCGCAGTAGGATTCCAGCCGGATATCGCGCAGGACGACCATCTCGTCATAGCCCTCGACCTCTTCAAAGGTACGTTCGAGGAACTCCATCGGGTCTTCCTGATACCCGGCGAACCATTCTTCAAAGGCGCGCGCCACACGGGCCGGCGTGTCCAGCAGGCCTTCGCGTTCGGGGTCGTCACCGGCCCAACGGAGCAGGGTGCGAACGGCCTCCTCGGCATCGGTGCGGTCGGGGGCGGTCATCTTCCGGGGATTATCTTCTGACATGGTTTGTTCCGTGCTTTGCAGGGCTGGCGGCGGCGCCGTCAAAGTTCCTTTTACGCCGAGAACACGTAATCTGGATCAGTCGCGGTCGAAATCTAGTTCGGCCGGATCACCTGGTGCGGACTGTCGAGGGAAAAGGCCGGAATACCGACCTCGATCAGGTCGCCTTCAACCGTCTGCATTTCATACGACCCGACCATGATGCCCGAGGGGGCGTTCAGGGGCGTACCGCTTGTGTATTCAAAGGATTCGCCGGGTTCAAGCACCGGCTGCTCGCCCACGACACCGGCCCCGCGGACCTCCTGCACCAGCCCGTTGGCATCCGTGATGCGCCAGTGACGGGAGCGCAACTGCACGGTTTCCATGCTGTCGTTCTCAATCCGCACCTGATAGGCCCACACGTAATGGTCCTCATCGGGCTCTGACTGGTCTTCGAGATAGATCGGGGTCACGGTGACCGAGATATTCCTGGTTTTCTGCGTGTACATGAACCTGTCGCTTTCACGTGCGCCGCAAGGCATTGGCGCAGTCTTGCAGGCGGATTTGGCAGCATGATGGCACAAAAGTCCAGTGCGTCACTTTGGGACTTTATGGGGAGGGGCCGCCGACCGGTTGGTCACGGATTTGATTGCGTGATCCGGGCCCTTCGCTATAGAAATACGTCGGCGCGGCGGGTGTAGCTCAATGGTAGAGCAGAAGCTTCCCAAGCTTACGACGAGGGTTCGATTCCCTTCAC
>JAURLR010000163.1 GCA_030831135.1 Alphaproteobacteria bacterium | reverse complement strand
GGCGGGAGAATTTCCTGCACACAAATCTGATCCACAAGATGGGCGCGTCCGATATCATCGAGATGCGCCCTTTTGTGTTCATTGGCCAGATTTGCCCCAAGCCCCTGAGTCATGGCCTGCACCACCGAACGGTCGCTCATATCCAGCCAGAACGACCGGCGCACCAGCTTGCCGTCCGTTTCCCGCGCAAACGCATCGTCCGGATTGATGCCTAGATCGGGTTTATAGAAATCAGGCATAAAACCTCTGCTCTCTTTTCGTGCGTTACCGCATTGTGGGATTCAGGCGCGCGGATTGATGATTTCTGCCGCATGAGGGTTGAGATCATAGCGTTTCAATCCGTTTCGTCCCAACGCGGAATTGCGGTAGGCTTCCGAAAATAAATCCTTCGGAGGAAGCCATGAAAGCCGTAAACCTGAATTCACCTGACATGTCCAACCGCGTCGCCAGGTTCAAGGATCTGGTCCCCTACAAGCAGTCGATCATGGACGGTACCGGCATTCCCGCCGATGCTGTCGAGGTTGTTTCGGCCAAGTCGGTCTATCCGATCATGTCCCCGGAAGGCTGGGAAGGCCGCTCCGCTGTGGCCCCCGTCAAGGGCATGGACGGCCTGACCGTCACCATCGCCGAGTGCCCGCCGGGCAACCATCCGGGTCTGCACAGCCATTCGCACACGGTGGAGAACTTCTTCTGCCTGAATGGCAAGTTCCGGGTGTCCTGGGGCGAGAATGCCGAAAACTCGGTCGAACTCGAACCGATGGACTTTGTTTCGGTTCCCGCCGGGGTCTACCGCGATTTCCACAATATCTCTGACGAGACCGCGCGCCTACTAGTGATGATCCAGAACGTCAAAGGTGACACGAAAGACGAGGTCGTCTTCCACCCGGAAGTCGGTCAGGAAATCATCGACAAGTTCGGCGAAGATGTCCTGAACAAGATGGACAAGGTCGGCTTCCGCTTCGCTGATCGACTACAAGCGGCAGAATAAACCGCTATCCGACGATCCCGGTCTCCAGCAGGAGTTTCCCGTAGCCGGGGATCGGATCGTTGATGCCCATTTTCCGGAGCACGTACCAGCAGATTGCCGCATTGACGGACAGGACCGCCTCAGACCGGGCGGTTCCCGGCATGGGATGAGGTGATCTTGATCGACCAGCCATCGGGCCCCGGCACGTAGAAGGAACTGTGTACCGAACCAGAGGTGATTTTCGACGGCTTGAGCTTCGCCTTCTTGCAATAGGCGCGCATCGCCTTCACGTCATCGACCATCAGATCCACTGGCGCGACATCGCCATCCCGGATTTTCTTGCGGGACTTGTTGAGGATCAGATGGGTGCCGCCACGCAGCTCAAGAACCGCGAAGGTCTGCTTTTCGTTTTCGAAGACATGCCGCAGGCCCAGAACCTGCATGAAGGCGCTGGCCTTGGGAACATCCTTCACATGGAGTGAGACATGGCCAACGGCTACGGGCGGGCGTTTATCGGCTTTTTTGGCCATGGAGGGTCCCCTTGTGTATCGGTATGTGCAGTGTGACTTAAAACCCAATACACTTCCGTCAACCGACACCAGAGAAATCGTTACATTCCGGGGCACCCGATCATGGCCTATGAAGACATTCTGTACGACGTCCAGGACGGCGTTGCGACGATCACCATCAACCGGCCCGACAAGCTGAACGCTTTTCGTGGCCAGACCGTCGAGGAAATGATCGACGCCTTGCAGAACGCCGGCTGGGACAAATCCATTGGCGTCGTGGTCATCACAGGCGCGGGAGATCGTGCCTTCTCGTCGGGTGGCGACCAGTCTCTCGACAACAAATCGACCGAAGGCTACGGCAGCCGCCGCGGCACGATCGGCATTCCGATCGAGGAACTCCAGGGCCTGATCCGGGATATCCCGAAACCGGTGATCGCCAAGGTGCGCGGCTATGCGATTGGCGGCGGCAACGTGATCGCCACGGTCTGTGATCTGACCCTGGCGGGCGAGAGTGCGATTTTCGGACAGGTCGGCCCCAGCATGGGCTCGGTGGATCCGGGCTATGGCACTGCCTATCTGGCGCGGATCGTGGGCGAGAAGAAGGCGCGCGAGATCTGGTACATGTGTCGCCAGTACACCGCCCGCGAAGCGCTGGAGATAGGGCTCGCCAACGCGGTTGTCCCGGACCGTGAACTCGATGCCGAAGTCGCGCGCTGGTGTGCCGACCTGATGGAGCGCAGCCCCACGGCACTGGCCATCGCCAAGCGATCCTTCAACATCGACACCGACCACATCAAGGGCATCGGGGCAATGGGCTTTGAGGCCCAGAAGCTTTATTACGCCACGGAAGAATCGAGGGAAGGCGCCCGCGCCTTTCAGGAACGCCGCAAGCCGGAATTCCGCAAGTACCAGACATAATCGCCACAGTCGTTCGGAACGAAACATGGATACCAACGCAAAGATTTTCATTGCCGGTCACCGGGGCCTGGTCGGTCAGGCCCTGATCCGTGAACTCACTGCGCAAGGTCACACGAATATCGTGACCCGTACCCGCAAGGAACTCGACCTGACCAATCAGGCCGATGTGCGTGATTTCTTTGCGGCCGAAAAACCCGAATACGTCTTTGATGCCGCGGCGGTGGTCGGCGGCATTCAGGCCAATGACCAGTACCCGGCTGATTTCATCGGCGGCAACCTGATGATCCAGACCAATCTGATTGATACAGCCTACCGCACGGGTGCCCGGAAAATGCTGTTTCTGGGGTCGACCTGCATCATGCCACGCGATGCACCGCAGCCGATGAAAGAGGATTACATGCTGACCGGGCCGTTGGAGGAAACGAATCAGTGGTACGCGGTCGCGAAGATCGCCGGCATCAAGATGTGTCAGGCCTATCGTCGGCAATACGGGTTTGATGCGATCAGCGTACAGCCCACCAACCTGTTCGGCATCGGTGACAATTTCGACTATGAAACCTCACACATGCCCGCAGCCCTGATCCGCAAGATGCATGACGCCAAGGTCAGCGGCGCAGACGAAGTGACCATCTGGGGCACGGGAACCCCCCGCCGGGAGATCATGTATGTGGACGACATGGCGAATGCCTGCGTCTATCTGATGCAGAATTACTCAGGCGAAGACTTCGTGAATATCGGGGTCGGCACAGACATCTCGATCAAGGACTTCGCCGAGATGATTGCCGATGTCGTCGGTTTCGAGGGCCGGTTCACCTATGACACGTCAAAGCCGGACGGCACGCCGCGCAAACTTGTCGATGTGGCCCGCCTCAACAGTCTGGGGTGGACCTCCCAGATCGGCCTGCGCGAGGGCGTCGAGCGGACCTATGCGTGGTTTCTGGAAAACGAGAACAGCCTGCGCACGATCAGCGGTGAGAGTTTCGCACGCAAGACGGGCTGATCAGGACGACACGCCCACATTGTCTGGACAATAGGACGCGCCAAGCACCGGCCCCGGGCGTTCATCCTGGACCAGGATCGCACAGCCCTGACCGGGTTCCAGCTCCAGTTCGTCCCGCGACAGATCAAAGATCGCCGCCTTACCGTCCCATGCCCGAACATGACGGACTTTCCGCACGATATTGTGGCTGGTCAGCGTCTTGCCGTGGTTCTCACCTCTGACGACTTGCGTGGTGTTTTCGCGGATGAAGGTGACAAGCCAGACATCCGCGCCGCCCCTCAGGTTGTCGGGCAGCGAAATGCTGATCCCGCCATCTTTCAGGTCGGACACGGCAACGCCGACCCGTGCGGGATCATCAGCCCGGACCTTGCTGACAAGTTGCTGCACCTCGCCTCGCCGCGACCCGACGGCCTCTTCGCGCCCGTCGATCACCATCTGCGGGGTATAGACAGCGCCGGTGTTTCGGATGGCGAGATTGTAGGCGCGCTGGCGTTGGGTCATTTCCGGACTTGAGAATTCATCAACCCAGCGGCCATGGCGGCCATAGTTGATCCGGTTCCAGTAATCGACGTGATACTCAAGCGCGACGATATCGTCTTCTTTCGAGAGTTCCCCGAGATAGGCTTCGGCCGGCGGGCAGGAATAACAACTCTGTGAGGTGAACAACTCAATGACCGTGACCGGCTTGTCCGATGATTGCGCTCCCGCGTGGGAACCATACAAACCGACAAGCGCCAAGCCTGTGAGTGCGACTCGAAACATGTTCATGAACCGTCTCCACTGAATTTCAGACTGAAACACACGTGCACGTTAACAGTCTCGTCGCCGCTTTATTCCCGATCTCACGCAGCCGTGAATCATTTTGTCGTTTTTGTTCACGTTTCCGTGATCGATGTGATATTTTTATGGAAAACCAAATGCTTAACAGGCTCCATGGCTCACACATGTGGCGGGATGCCGCATCACCCAGCACATGGGTAACAGGGAGATTGAATATGAATTCGGTTCGCAAGACCCTCCGTAACGGCCTCATGGCAGCAAGTGCCCTTGCTGTCGTCGCCGCTTTCGGTACCTTCAGCAGCGATGTCGCATCAGCTGATGGACATCACTACAAGGAACGCAACGCGGCGATGAAATCGATGGGTGGCAATATGAAAAAGCTCGGTGGCGCTGTCGCGGCCGGCAATGCCGCTGACGCAGAGGCAGCCGCGAAGGCGATCAGTGCCGTCGCGGCGAAGATGCCCGCGCTGTTCATGGACAAAGAAATTCCGGAAAAGTCCCGCGCAAAGCCGGAAATCTGGGACAACATGGCTGACTTCAATGCCAAGGCAGCCGCTATGGGAACGGCAGCCGACAAGGTTGCAGCTGATGCCGCTGCCGGCACGCTCGGGTCTGACCCGAAAGCCGTTGTCGGAAGCATCGGCGCAACCTGTGGCACATGCCACAAGGTTTATCGCGGCCCCGAAGTCTAAACAGTCCAACACGATCAATTCTGAAAACGCCCGGCCCTGCCGGGCGTTTTTTTGTTAGGATAGCCAAATGAAAAACCTTCTTCGCACCCTGCTTGCACTCGCCTCGATAACCGTTGCGCCCTTTGCCTATCCCGATGCCCATGCCCAGACGGGAGACCCGGCCCGTGGCGAGTATGTTCTGGCGACCGGTGGCTGCGTCGCCTGTCATACCGTCGAAAAGGGCGGCGCGTTTCTGGCCGGTGGCCGCGAACTGAAAACCGATTTCGGATCTTTCTTTTCACCCAACATCACGCCCGATCCCGAAACCGGGATCGGCGGCTGGAGCGACGAAGACTTCATCAAGGCCTTGCGCAAGGGTGTTTCGCCCACGGGCGCGCGCTACTATCCCACCTTCCCCTACACGTCCTATGCGCGCATGACGGTTCAGGACATCGTCGACCTCAAGGCCTATCTGGATTCCACCCCCGCCGTGCGGAATCCGGTGCCCGCGCATGACCTGGCCTTTCCGTTCAAAATCCGTATGAGCATGATCGGTTGGCAGTTGCTGTTCCTCGATGATGCGCCGTTCGCGCCCGACCCCTCCCAATCGGCGGAGTGGAACCGGGGGGCATATCTGGTCACCGGGCCGGGCCATTGCGGTGAATGCCACAGCCCCCGGAATATCATCGGTGTTGTCGATGCGGACCGGGCCCTGTCGGGCTACAAGAACGGGCCCGAGGGTAAAGCGGTCCCCAACATCACACCGGGCCCCGGCGGCATCGGGGACTGGAGCATGGACGATATCGTTTCCGCGCTGGAAATCGGAATGCTTCCCGACGGCGATTTTCTGGGCGGCTCCATGACCGAGGTGGTGGACGACAACACCAGCAAGCTCACACCCGAAGACCGCGAAGCCATCGCGACCTATTTGACGTCCCTCAAGCCAATCGCTAGCAACGAGTGAATACCGGCGCTGCCTGCGTCGTCCGTCAAACCACAGTGAGAGAGACCATGCCCGCCTACTGGCTTGCCCGTTCCACGATCAAAGACCCCGTCGCCTACAAGAAATACACCGACCAGGTTCCCGGCATCCTGAAGAAGTTCGGTGGTCGTCCACTGGCGCGCGGCGGAGAATTCAAGGTTCTCGAAGGCCAGTCACCCTATGAGCGTTTCATCGTGGTCGAGTTCGATTCCATGGCCGATGCCGAAGCCTGCTTCAATTCACCCGAATATGTCGAAGCAGCCGCCCATCGCCGCGCGGCGGGCGTTGCCAACAACGAACTGGTGATCGTTGAAGGTGGCGACGCCACACCGCGTTAGAACGCCACAATTCATCATTGCGAGGCGCAATGACGGAACGTTACTTCAGACGCGTTCGGGAAAAAGGCCGGCAAGCCCGTCCCGGCTTGCCGGGCAAACTCCGCGCTCGGTGATCAATCCAGTCACAAGCCGCGCCGGCGTCACATCAAAGGCATAATTCCCGGCCGGTGACCCGTCGGGTGTGAGTTGCACCGAAACGATATCGCCCGCGTCTGTCTTTCCCGAAATATGCGTGACCTCCTGCTGATCGCGCTCTTCAATCGGGATATCCCGAACACCGTCGGACAGCGTCCAGTCGATGGTCGGCGACGGCAGTGCCACATAGAACGGGATCTCGTTGTCACGCGCGGCCAGCGCCTTCAGATAGGTGCCGATCTTGTTCGCCACATCGCCCGATGCCGCCGTGCGATCAGTGCCCGTGATGCACAGATCGACCATGCCGTGCTGCATCAGATGCCCACCGGCATTGTCTGCGATCACGGCATGGGACACACCATGCTGGCCCAGCTCCCAAGCGGTCAGGGCTGCCCCCTGATTTCGGGGCCGGGTTTCGTCGGCCCAGACATGGACCGGAATCCCCAGATCATGCGCCTTGTAGATCGGCGCCAGCGCCGTCCCCCAATCCACCGTCGCCAGCCAACCGGCATTGCAGTGAGTCAGAATATTGACCGGGCCGTCTCCTGGCGCCGCCGCATGGACGGCGCGGATCACTTCCAGGCCATGATCCCCGATCGCGCTGTTGATCGCGACATCCTCGTCACACATTTGGGCCGCACGCGCATAGGCGATATCAGCCCGCTGATCTTGCGGCTGGTCCCGCAGGCGCGCCCGCATGTCATCGAGCGCCCAACGCAAATTGATCGCGGTCGGGCGTGTGGCATTCAGCAGCGCATAGGCCTTGTCCAAACCGGCGTCCGAGGAATCCTCCCGCATCGCGAGCGCCATGCCATAGGCCGCCGTTGCCCCGATCAATGGCGCACCGCGCACCAGCATCGCGCGGATCGCATGGGCAGCTGCATCGAGTGTCGTCAGCGGCTCAATTTCAAAGCGGTGCGGCAGCCGGGTCTGGTCGATGATTTCGACCGTCCAACCGTCATCGGCCAGCCAGATCGTGCGATGGGCCTGTCCGTTGATATTCATGCTGCACCCGCTTTTTGGATCACGAAGGTCAGCACACCCGCCGTGTCGTCAGACACCAGCAAGCTATCGCCCGTCGCATCACAGAAATGGGCGAAATCGCCGACCGCGCCCGGATCTGTCGCAATCACCTTGAGCGTTGCGCCAGGCGTCATGGATTTCAATGCCTTCTTGGCCTTGAGCACGGGCAAGGGACATCTCAGACCACTGGTGTCGAGCACTTCATCGGGTGTGATTTCGGACATATCTTTCATGATCTCACATTGACCAGTTTGCTAATATACGAATACACTAATTCAAATGGATACGTCAGCCCTCGAAGATAAGGCCGAACTGGTCAGCCGCTTGCTGAAGTCGCTCGCCAATGAGCGTCGGCTGTTGATTCTATGCCACCTCATCCAGGGTGAAAAATCCGTCGGGGAGCTGGAAAAGCTGGTGGGCCTCAGCCAGTCCGCCCTCTCGCAGCATCTTGCCCGGCTCCGCAAGGAAGCGCTGGTCACCACCCGGCGCGAGGCCCAGACCATTTTCTATTCGGTTGCCAGCAACGAAGCCAGAGCCGTACTCGCAACACTTTACGAACTATTCTGCGCCGAGGAGCCTGCCAATGGCTGAGCGCGGATGCCAAACAGGGAAACCCGATGCAAGCGATTGACCAGAACGGGGTTGAAGTCTGGATGCTTGACCCCCGGGAAGTGCAGGACCGCATTGAAAACGGCACTGCCTATATCGTCGATGTGCGCGAGCCACATGAGTTTGATGAGGCCCGCATCGCAAGTGCGACCCTCAACCCCCTCTCCACATTTGATCCGGCCAAAATTAAGACCCCCGAGGGCAAGGACCTCATCCTGCACTGCCGCAGTGCGCGACGCTGTGGTGTTGCAGCCGAGCATCTCATTGTCACGGGTTATACAGGCCAGATACATCGTATGGCCGGCGGCATGATTGCTTGGGCTGCCGACGGCCTCCCCATGGAGACAGGCCCGATAGATTGAGCGTATAACGCGGTCACCACGTCTGACCTTTAACTTCGACGTGCCGGAGAAAAATGAGCATTTACCTTCCCATTGCCGAGATGTCGGTCGACGTCTTTCTCATCCTGCTGATGGGCGGGGGCGTGGGATTTCTGTCCGGGGTGTTTGGCGTCGGCGGCGGGTTCCTGATGACACCGCTGCTGATCTTCATTGGTATTTCGCCCGCCGTGGCTGTCGCCACCGAGGCCAATCAGATCGTTGCGGCTTCGGTCTCTGGCGTTCTGGCCCATATGCGCCGCCGCAATGTCGATTTCAAAATGGGTATTGTCCTCACCATCGGTGGCTTTGCCGGATCGAGCATTGGTGTTGTCATCTTCACGTTCCTGCGTGAAATCGGCCAAGTCGATCTGCTCGTTCGGCTTTGCTACGTCGTCTTCCTGGGCATTGTCGGATCACTGATGCTGTTTGAAAGCGGACGCGCCATCCTCCGACGTCAGAAAGGCACCGCGTCACGCGGAAAGCTGCACCAGCACACATGGCTCCACGGCCTGCCCTTCAAGATGCGGTTTCGGCGGTCCCGGCTTTACATCAGCGCCCTTCTGCCGCTTTCGATCGGCTTTTTCGTGGGCATCCTTGCCGCCATCATGGGCGTGGGCGGCGGATTCCTGATGGTGCCGGCCATGATCTACCTGCTCGGGATGCCCACATCCGTGGTTGTCGGCACATCCCTGTTTCAGATCATCTTCGTGACTGCGAACGTCACCTATCTACAGGCGGTCAACAACCAGACGGTTGATATCGTCCTGGCGCTGCTGTTGCTGACCGGGGCTGTTGTTGGTGCCCAGATCGGCACAAAGGTCGGCGGAAAACTGCGCGGTGAGCAACTGCGGGGACTTCTCGCGCTGATGGTCCTCGCGGTCTGTGCCAAAATCGGGATCGAGCTTGTGGCAAGGCCCGAAGATCTCTACTCGATCAATGAAATCGACGGCTTCGGGCTATGAGGATTTCGCGCCCCACAACAGTCTGGTTGCGGATGCCGCTCTTCGCGCTTGCAGTCTTGGCCATCCTGCAGATTCCCGCTGATGCGGCGCGCGAAGACGCGCTTCTCGTGGACCTCAGCGACGAGTTGATCGGGATCAGTACCGGCTTTACCGGGGCGAGCGTCCTGCTGTTCGGGACCACGGATGGACAAGGCGACGTCATCGTCCTTGTTCGCTCCCCCAACAGTAGCGTGGTGGTGCGGCGCAAGGCGCGCGTGGCGGGAATTTGGGTCAATGCGGACGAACTGACATTTGATGATGCGCCCGGCTTCTATCAGGTCGCGGCCTCCGCACCGATCGACGAAATTCTCTCTCCGGCCAAAGCCCAGGCCAATCAGATCGGGGTCGACAACATCATCTTCAGGCCCCATGAGTTCCTGACCCCCGGCGAAGAGCAGGTGTTCCGCGACGCCCTGATCCGTAACAAGCAACGCAGCGGCCTTTATGGCGAGAAGGTGGGGGATGTCAGCATCCAGGGTGGACGATTGTTCCGAACCCGCCTCGAACTTCCCGCCAATGTGCCGACGGGCGAATACACGGTGACGGTTCTGCTGGTGGACAACGCGCAAATCGTGAGCCGCTCTTCAACCCAGTTGTCTGTTCGCAAGGTCGGCATAGAAGCCAAGGTGACGGAATTCGCCTTTGAAAATTCGCACTGGTACGGCCTCCTCGCCGTGCTGATTGCACTCTTTGCCGGGTGGTTCGCCGGCTTCGTGTTCCGTAAGGTCTGACTGACATGACTGATTCGCTCGCCCCAGATTCATCCCTCGGTCACCGTGATGCTGACGGCGGTCGCCCGGCGGTATTTCTGGTGGTCGTCGACAACACGCCCGAAATGCACGTGGCCCTTCGCTGGGCCAGCCTGCGCGCCCGGCGGACCGGCGGCCGCGTCGGACTTGTCCGCGTGATCCGTCCGGCCGATTTTCAGCACTGGGCTGCCGTCGGGAAGCTGATGACCGTGGAAGCGCGTGAGGAAGCCGAACAATTGCTGCAGGAACATGCAGCCGAGGTGTTCAAACTCTATGGCGGCATGCCCGTTCTCTACCTGCGGGAAGGTGACATCAAAGCCGCAGTCATCGACCTGATCGATGAAGATGATGACATCCGCATTCTGGTGCTTGCCGCTGCAACCGGGCGACGCGGGCCCGGCCCGCTGATCACGTATCTGACAAAGAAGGCCATCAGCCTGCTGCGAATCCCCGTCACAATCGTGCCCGGTGGACTGACCGATGAACAGATAGACCGACTGGTTTGATGAGGACTTATGCCCGACGATATCCGCCCCGATGATCGTTACGAGACGGTTGATCTTTCACCGACCGTCTCCGACGAGATCAAGCAGACAACCTGCTACATGTGCGCCTGCCGCTGCGGCATCAATGTCCACCTCAAGGATGGTGCGATCCGCTATATCGAGGGCAATCGCAAACACCCGGTGAACAAGGGCGTGCTTTGCGCCAAGGGTTCGGCGGGAATCATGCAGCATTATTCCCCGGCCCGGCTCTCGCAGCCCCTGCGCCGGGTCGGTCCGCGCGGCTCGGGCGAATTCGAAGCGATTTCCTGGGAAGAAGCCCTGTCGACGGCAAGCGACTGGCTCTCGGAAATCCGTAACAAGGACCCGCGCAAGCTGGCTTTCTTTACCGGGCGCGACCAGAGCCAGTCTCTCACAGGTTTCTGGGCCAGCCAGTTCGGGACACCCAATCACGCCGCCCATGGCGGCTTCTGCTCGGTCAATATGGCAGCGGCAGGGATCTATACGATTGGCGGTTCCTTCTGGGAGTTCGGCGAGCCGGACTGGGCGAACACGCGCTACTTCATGATGTTCGGCGTCGCCGAGGACCACGATTCCAACCCGATCAAGATGGGTCTGGGAAAACTCAAGACCAAGGGCCAGGCCAAGTTCGTGTCTGTGAATCCCGTGCGGACCGGCTACTCGGCCATCGCCGACGAGTGGGTCGGCATTCGACCGGGCAGTGACGGCCTGTTCGTGATGGCGCTCATCCATGAACTGCTGCACGCGGGCAAGGTCGATCTCGAATTTCTGGTTCGCTACACCAATGCCCATTGGCTCGTGCGCCGTGCGCCGGGCACGGCGGAAGACGGATTGTTCGTCCGCGGCAAGAATGGCGAGCCACTGGCCTACGACCGTACAACGGAACAAGTGGTCGATGCCGCACGAACCGATATCGACCCGGCCATGCGGGGCAGCTTCACACTGCCCGTCGACATCTCCGACGATGGTGGCGCCAATGCGGAGGCCGTCCCGGCATTCGAATTGCTGCTCGAACGCTATCTCGACCCCCGTTACAGCCCCGACGCCGTCGCAAGTCAGACCGGGATCGATGCGGCAACCATCCGACGTATCGCCGGCGAACTGGCCCATGCCGCCTTTGAGCAGGAAATCACCCTCGACATCCCCTGGACCGACTGGGCCGGGCGCAAGCATGACAAGATGATCGGTCGCCCGGTTTCCATGCATGCCATGCGTGGGATTTCCGCCCACTCCAATGGTTTCCAGACCTGTCGGGCCATTCATATCCTGCAGATGCTGCTCGGCAGCATCGATTGCCCCGGTGGTTTTCGCTACAAGCCTCCCTTCCCGCGCCCGGCCCCCCCGGGGCCCAAACCAGCCGGCAAGCCCGATCAGGTCTCTCCGGGAAGTCCAATGGCTGGGCCGCCGCTGGGCTTTGTGACCGACCCCGAAGACCTGCTGGTGGATGACGAGGGAAAGGCTCTGCGGATCGACAAGGCCTATTCCTGGGACGCGCC
>JAURLR010000162.1 GCA_030831135.1 Alphaproteobacteria bacterium | reverse complement strand
GATCTGATTACATCACCGATAACGGCAATTTCATTGTCGATTGCGCTTTCGGCATCATCCCCGATGCCAAGAAATTAGCCAATCATTTGCAGGCCATTCCCGGTGTTGTCGAACATGGTCTGTTTATTGGCATGGCCGATATTGCCATTTTAGGAACGCCCGCAGGCGCCAAAATTGTAAAGGCACAATGATGAGCCAATATGATTATGATCTTTTTGTCATTGGTGCCGGCTCCGGTGGTGTCCGGGCGGCGCGCTTTTCCGCCAATGCCGGTGCGCGCGTGGCCGTGGCCGAAGACAGCGCCATGGGTGGCACCTGCGTCAATGTCGGCTGTATCCCCAAGAAGCTGTTCGTCTATGCCTCGCACTTCCATGAGGATTTTGCCGATTCCGCGGCCTATGGCTGGACCGTCAAGCCGGACTCCTTCAACTGGCGCACGCTGGTCGACAACAAGGACAAGGAGATCAAGCGCCTGAACGGCATCTACGAGCGTTTGCTCGAAGGCGCCGGGGTCACGATCATCAATGGCCGCGCTACGGTCGTTGATCCGCACACGGTTGAAGTGGCCGGCAAGCAGTATACGGCTGAACATATTCTCGTGGCCGCAGGCAGTTGGCCGAACGATTTGCGTTACGAGGGTGGCGAGCATGTCATCACCTCCAACGAAGCCTTCTTTCTCGACGAATTGCCCAAGCGCGTGATCATCGAGGGTGGGGGCTATATCGCGGTGGAGTTCGCCGGAATTTTCAACGGTCTTGGTGTCGACACGACCCTGTCCTATCGCGGTCCGCTGATCATGCGCGGCTTTGACGAGGATATTCGTATGCATCTTCAGGGCGAGATGGAAAAGAAGGGCATCAAGATGAAGCTCAACGCTTCCTTCGAGAAGGTCGAGAAGACCGACACGGGCCTGACGGTGCATTTCTCCGATGGCACCTCGCAGGAAGCAGACGCCGTGATGTCGGCCATCGGACGCCGCCCCAAGGTTGACGGGCTTGGCCTCGAAGAGGTCGGGGTCGAGCTCAAGTTCAACGGCGCGGTTGCTGTTGACGATTATTTCCAGACTTCCGTGCCCTCGATCTACGCGATTGGCGATATCATTGATCGTTATCAATTGACCCCCGTGGCGCTGGCGGAGGGCATGGCGGTGTCGAAGACGCTGTATCGGAACACGCCCAGCACGGTGGATTACGAGTACATCCCGACCGCCGTGTTCAGTCAGCCCCCCATTGGAACAGTTGGTCTGATGGAGGATGAGGCACGCGAGAAGCACGGTGATGTCCTGATTTTCAAAAGCACCTTCCGTACCCTCAAGAACACGTTGACGGGCAGCAATGAGCAGACCTTCATGAAGATGATTGTCGATAAGAAAAGTGACGAGGTTGTTGGCATCCATATGGTCGGGGCCGATGCCGGTGAAATGATCCAGGGTTTTACCGTTGCCATGAAGGCTGGTGCGACCAAGGCGGTGTTCGATTCCACCATCGGCATTCACCCCACCTCGGCGGAAGAGTTTGTCACCATGCGCGAGCCCGTGCCGGAGGAGACCGCCAAGGCTGCGGAATAGAGCTTCACCACAAACCTCATCCTGAGGAGGGCCGCAGGCCCGTCTCGAAGGATGCGTGAGTTCGCAGTGGCGTCACTTTCCGCAGCATCCTTCGAGACGGCGCTTCGCGCCTCCTCAGGATGAGGATGGTGGATGATGATTTGGAAAGGCCCATTTGCGCGATTTGCTAGCACCTTGAATTTGTGCGATTTTCGCTGGCAATCGCGGGAATGGGTGCTTATAGGCATGGCCCGTCGCCTGCGCGATACCTGGTAAACCGAACACATGGACGGATTTGGCGGCGTTTGTCGCGGTCCGAAGGAAGCAATGTCGAAGAACTGGCAGCCCGATAGCTGGCGCAACCGCGATATCCTGCAGGTGCCTGAATACGGCGATGCAGCCGCGCTTGCCGAAGTGGAAAAAACCCTCAGGAAACAGCCGCCGCTGGTGTTTGCAGGCGAGGCGCGGGCCTTGCGTGCGCAGCTCGGGCGTGTGGCCGAGGGTAAGGCATTTTTGCTGCAGGGCGGTGATTGCGCCGAAAGCTTTGCCGAATTCCACGCCGACAATATCCGCGACACCTTCAAGGTGCTGCTGCAGATGGCGATTGTGCTGACCTATGGCGCAGCCTGTCCGGTGGTCAAGGTTGGCCGCATGGCCGGGCAGTTCGCCAAGCCGCGTTTGACGCCGATGGAAGAGATCGATGGCGTGTCGCTGCCGAGTTATCGCGGTGATATCATCAACGACATGGCTTTTGAGCCCGCCGCGCGTGAGCCGAACCCGGAGCGGATGATGCACGCCTATCATCAGGCGGCTTCAACCCTGAACCTGCTGCGGGCCTTCGCACAGGGCGGTTTTGCCGATCTGAATCAGGTGCATCGCTGGAACCTCGACTTCGTGAAGGCGAGCCCCCAGGGCACGAAATTCGAGGAGTTGGCCAGCCGGATCGAGGAAACCCTGGGTTTCATGGCCGCCTGCGGCCTGACCAGTGACAACGTACCCCAGATGCGGGAGACCGACTTCTACACCAGTCACGAAGCCTTGCTGCTGGTCTATGAGCAGGCCCTGACCCGTCAGGACAGCCTGACCGGCAAGTGGTACGACACGTCGGCCCATATGCTCTGGATCGGTGACCGGACCCGGCAGCCCGACGGGGCCCATGTCGAGTTCCTCAGCGGTGTTGAAAACCCGATCGGCATCAAGTGCGGGCCCTCGCTCGACACCGATGACCTGCTGCGCCTGCTCGATATTCTGAACCCGGCCAATGAGGCGGGCCGGATCACGCTGATCTGCCGGATGGGCGCCGACAAGGCCGCTGACGGTCTGCCGCCGCTCGTTCGGGCGGTGACCGCAGCGGGCCGCAAGGTCGTCTGGTCCTGTGATCCGATGCATGGCTACACGATCAAGGCGTCGACGGGTTACAAGACCCGCGGGTTTGATTCGATCCTCTCGGAGGTCGACACCTTCTTCGCGGTGCACCGTGCCGAAGGGACTCATGCCGGCGGCGTGCATTTCGAAATGACCGGTCAGGATGTCACCGAGTGTATCGGTGGTGCCCAAGAGATCACCGAGGAAGCGCTGGCCGACCGCTATCACACCCATTGTGACCCGCGCCTGAACGCCAGCCAGTCCATCGAACTGGCCTTCCAGATCGCCGAACGCCTGAAGCGTCAGCGTGATGAAGCCTCACCGGACCTGCTGGCTGCGTCCGCCGGGTGATTGTCCGTTGCTGATTGGGCTTTCCCGGCAGCATCATACGGGCCAGACTGCGATCACCAGTGATCGGGGGGCAAGATGAGCACAACGGATTCTCGGGACGTGAAGGCCATGAACGGCACCGCAAATGGTGGTGAGCGGGTGCGTGTGGAACTGCGCCCCCATGTGGACGAGATCTCGGCCTATACGGACACCTATTTCAACAAGACCCGCGATATCGTCGGGAAGTTCGGAGATACCCAGGTCACCTACGCCGTCTTCATGCGCCGTCCGGTGATTTCGGCGGCCCGGCTTGCCCTCGACTGGCTGAACCGCGTGGCCGAGGCCCGGGGTACGGAGTTCGAGATTGATCTGCGCTTTGATGAAGGCCGCTGGGTCGGTGCCGGTGAGCCGCTGATGTACATCACCGGCTCGTTTCACGAACTGGTCGATCTGGAAACGCTTTTCCTGCAGAAACTCGGGGCGGCCTGTGTCGCGGCCTATAACGCTGCGGCGATGTGCGTCGACCTTCCCAATGTGGCCTTCATGGCCTTCGATGCGCGCCACTGCACCGGCCCGGATATGGCCGAACTCATGGCTTATGCCGCCTCGGTCGGTTCGGCTCGTGCGGCGCGCAAGGTCGGCGCGGTCGGCTTTGTCGGCAATGCCACCGATGCGACGGCGCATTATTTTGGCCAGTCCCGCGGGCTGGGCACCATGCCCCACGCCCTGAT
>JAURLR010000161.1 GCA_030831135.1 Alphaproteobacteria bacterium | reverse complement strand
GACCCGTTTGCGCTGCGCCGCGCGGCCCTTGGCGTTATCAGAATCCTGCTTGAAAACCGCATTCGGCTCAATTTGCGCGCAGCTTTCGCGCAGGCGCGCGCGCTGCATGGCAGCGAAGATGCAACTCTTGATACCGACCTGTTGCAATTCTTCGCGGATCGGCTGAATGCGCATCTGCGTGATGAAGGTGTTCGTCATGACCATATCGGGGCGGTCTTTGCGTTGCCGAGCGCGGAAGACCTCGTGGGCGTTGTCGACCGGGTCCGGGCACTCGGTCCGTTCCTGACGTCGGACGATGGTGCGAATCTGCTGACGGCGTATCGCCGGGCCGCCAATATCGTGCGGGCGGAAGAAAAGAAGGACGGGCAAGCTTATGCGGGCGGGGATTACCGCGCGGATGCTGCGCTTCAAGATGATGCCGAAGTGGTTCTGGCTGGAAAACTTGACCCGATAGAGGCCGCCGTTGGCGAAGCTCTTGCGCAGGAAGACTTTGCGCAATCGATGCAGTTGTTAGCTGAGCTCCGCGCCCCGCTCGATGATTTCTTTGACCAGGTCACGGTAAACGTTGACGACCCTGCTGTGAGAGGCAACCGGTTGCGCCTGCTCGCGCGCATTCAAGAGGTGATGAACAATGTCGCAGACTTCTCAAAAATCGAAGGATGAGAGGACGTCCATGACAAAGAGCACTGAAAAATGGGTATACGGCTTCGGGGCTGAATCGTCCGATGGCAGCGCGGAGATGCGCAATCTCCTCGGTGGCAAGGGCGCGAACCTTGCCGAGATGAGCAATCTGGGCTTGCCGGTGCCGCCCGGTTTTACGATCACGACGGCGCTTTGCACCCACTATTACGACAACAACGAGACCTATCCCGATGATCTGAACGATCAGGTCGAGGCCGCGCTGGCTGCCGTTGAGCGCGAGGTTGGCACGACCTTCGGCGACGCCGACAATCCCCTGCTGGTTTCGGTACGTTCCGGCGCACGAGCATCGATGCCCGGCATGATGGATACCGTCCTCAATCTGGGTCTGAACGACATTACGGTCGAGGGGCTTGCGAAGAAATCCGGGGATGCCCGTTTCGCCTTCGACAGCTACCGGCGCTTCATCCAGATGTACAGCGATGTTGTGCTGGGGGTGGATCACTATCTGTTTGAAGAGGTGCTTGAACAGCACAAGAGCGATAGCGGCCTGATCCTCGATACCGATCTGGAAGCTGATGACTGGCAGGCGATCGTTGCGGCGTTCAAGGGGATTGTCGAGGAGGAGCTGGGCAAGGCGTTCCCGCAGGATCCGCGCGAGCAACTCTGGGGGGCAATCGGCGCCGTCTTTGGGTCCTGGATGAACCAGCGCGCCATGACCTATCGCCGCCTGCATGGCATCCCGGCGGAATGGGGCACGGCGGTCAATGTTCAGGCCATGGTGTTCGGCAATATGGGCGATGACTGCGCCACCGGCGTTGCGTTCACCCGCGATCCGTCAACCGGCGAGAACATTTTCTATGGCGAGTATCTGGTCAATGCCCAGGGCGAAGATGTTGTCGCGGGTATTCGTACACCGCAACACCTGACCCTCGCCGGAAAGGCGCGTAACGGCTCGGACCTGCCTGCCATGGAAGAGGTCATGCCGGTGGTCTTCAAGCAGTTGGCGGAGGTCCGCGAGACGCTGGAAGCCCACTACAAGGATATGCAGGACATCGAGTTCACGGTGCAGCAGGACAAGCTCTATATGCTGCAGACACGCTCGGGGAAGCGGACGGCTGCGGCAGCGATCCGGATCGCGGTTGAGATGGTGCGTGAAGGTCTGATTTCCGAAAGCGAAGCGATCATGCGTGTGGAAGCCGGTCAGCTCGACCAGCTGCTGCATCCGCGTCTCGACCCCAGCGCGCCACGCAATGTGCTCAGCCGGGGGCTGCCGGCATCTCCGGGTGCGGCGTCGGGCAAGATCGTTCTCAGTTCCGATCTGGCCGAGGACATGGCGCAGCGTGGTGAAGACGTGATTCTGGTCCGGATCGAAACCAGCCCGGAAGATATTCACGGCATGCATGCCGCCAAGGGCATCCTGACGACGCGGGGCGGCATGACCAGCCACGCCGCTGTCGTTGCGCGCGGCATGGGGCGGCCTTGCGTTGCTGGTGCAGGTGATATTTCTGTCGACTATGTCAGCGGGGAAGTGCGTGTCAGCGGGCGCACACTGCATGCCGGTGACACGATCACGATTGATGGTGCGACCGGTGAGGTTATCGACGGGCAGGTTCCCACGATCGAACCCGAGATGTCGGATGATTTTACGACGCTGATGTCCTGGGCGGATTCGATCCGCCGTCTCAAGATTCGCACCAATGCCGAAACGCCATTGGATGCGCGGACGGCCCGCGATTTCGGTGCAGAGGGTATCGGCTTGTGCCGGACAGAGCACATGTTCTTCGATCCCGAGCGGATCGTGGCTGTGCGACGCATGATTTTGGCCGAAGATGTCGCCGGGCGCCGGGAAGCGCTTGCCGAGTTGCTGCCGTTTCAGCGACAGGATTTTGTAGAGCTGTTCCAGATCATGGGTGGGTTGCCGGTCACGATTCGATTGCTCGATCCACCGCTGCATGAGTT
>JAURLR010000160.1 GCA_030831135.1 Alphaproteobacteria bacterium | reverse complement strand
GCGGATATTGGTCAGCTGCTTGGCCTTGAGCGGATTGACCATCAGGTCATTGGCGCGCGAATTGATCCCGATCACCATGCCCTCATAGACATCGGCACCATGGCCGAGCATCAGCTGGCCACGTTCCTGCAGGTTGAACAGCGCATAGGCGCGCGCCATGCCCGTGTCGGTCGAGATCAGCACACCGCGCAGGCGCTGGGCCAGATCCCCCGCCACACGCGGGCCGTAATGATCAAAGGCGTGATACATCAGGCCGCTACCCGAGGTCTGGGTCAGGAAGGTCGAGCGGATACCGATCAATCCCCGTGTCGGGATCAGATAGTCGAGACGCACCCGGCCGTTGCCGTCGGGCGTCATGTTCTTGAGCTCGCCCTTGCGGGTGCCCAGAAGCTCCATCACCGAACCCTGATGCTCATCTTCCACATCAACGGTGAGCGTCTCCCACGGCTCGTGTTCGACACCGTCAACCATTTTGGTGATCACTTCAGGGCGCGAGATCGCAAGTTCATAACCTTCGCGGCGCATGTTCTCGATCAGGATCGAAAGATGCAGCTCGCCACGGCCCGAAACCTTGAAGCGGTCGGCGGTGTCGGTGTCTTCCACGCGCAGGGCAACATTGTGGAGGAGCTCTTCCTGCAGCCGGTCACGGATATTGCGGCTGGTCACGTATTTGCCATCGCGGCCCGCGAAGGGCGAATCATTGACCTGAAAGGTCATGGAAATGGTCGGATGGTCGACAGAGAGCGGGGTCATCGCTTCCACCATTGCGGGGTCACAGAGCGTGTCCGAGATGTGCAGTTCCTCAAAGCCCGAGAACGCGATGATGTCGCCGGCCGCCGCTTCTTCTCGTTCCACGCGATCAAGCCCGTGGAATCCCAGAATCTGAAGCATCCGCCCCTGGCGCGTTTTGCCATCAGCACCGATGATCGTGATCGGTGAATTGCGTTTGATGCGACCGCGCTGAATACGACCAATGCCGATCAAACCCACATAGGATGAATAGTCGAGTGCGGAGACCTGCATGCGGAACGGGCCGTCCCGGTCCACATCAGGCGCGGCAACCTGATCGACGATGGTCTGGAACAAGATATCCATGTTCTCGCCGCGCACATCGGAGGAGGACGATGCCCAGCCTTCGATGGCCGAGGCGAACACCGTGGTGAAATCGAGCTGCTCTTCGGTGGCTCCCAGACGGTCAAACAGATCAAATGTCTGATCGACGGCCCAGTCCGGCCGCGCGCCGACACGATCAACCTTGTTGACCACGACGACGGGCTTGAGCCCGGCTTCGAGCGCCTTGCGGGTCACGAACGCGGTTTGCGGCATCGGGCCTTCGACGGCGTCGACCAGCAATAACACCGAATCCACCATGGAGAGCACACGCTCCACCTCGCCGCCGAAATCGGCATGACCCGGCGTGTCGACGATGTTGATGCCCCAGCCCTGCCATTCCAGCGCCGTATTCTTCGACAGGATGGTGATGCCACGCTCGCGCTCGATATCGTTCGAATCCATGACCCGCTCGCGGTCCGCATCCTCACCATGGGTTTTCAGCGTGCCCGACTGGCGCAGCAGCTTGTCCACGAGGGTGGTTTTGCCATGATCGACATGGGCCACGATTGCAATATTGCGAAGTTTGTCAGCGTTCTGGGACATCTTGTCGTACCTAAAAAAGCGCCGCCTGCGGGGGCGGGCGGACAATATGCCCACGCGTTAGCACGAAACACCGGGTCGTGGCGAGAAACTTTGCTGCAACTGCGAAGGAATGCCTAGAAGCACGCGGTCAGTCGGACTGACACAGGGACATCGAGAACATCCCCGCGATTGTTGGCATTGGTGAACTCCCGGAAGCCAACCACGTCATCATCCTGTTCTTTCAGGTTGGTCCGGTAGTTGAGGCCAGTCGTGATGCCCAGCACGGCCCAGTCATTGATGTCATACCGCATCCCGACCTGAAGACCGCTCGCAAAGGCGATCGAGGGTGCGTAGAAGCGGACATTGTCGATTCTGACGCCGTTGCTGGAATGCCGGAATTTCAGATCAATCGCACTGACCTTGCGAACAGAGAAGGTCGCGCCGACAAACGGTTTCACCGGACCCTCCAGATCAAAGAAACGGCGAAAACCGACATTGGCGGCGAACTCCTGATAATCCTCGAACTCGCCGATGAAGGTTGAACCTGTCGCAATGGGAACACCGCCGATGGTGCCTGCAAAGGTAAACAACAGTGCATCAAAGGCCTTTCCGGTGGCGCGCATATAGGAAACGCCACCGAAGACTTCCGACACATCACTCAGGCCATAGTTCAGTTGCACACCGACTTCGTGGGGCAATTCGTACACATCGGAAAAGTCGCGATTGGGGACATCAAAGCCCAGCGCTGTCGAGAATGTCAGCCCGCCCACAGTCCCGTTCTGGGTGAGCACTTCGGAGAACTCCTTGACGAAGGTCCCGCCGATTACCGCTGCCGTCCCCGCATAGGGCTCAACCGAAAACCCACCCCGCTCGGGAAGGGCGATCTGGTCATCATCTGCCCCTGCCGGCACCGTTGCGAAAATCAGCGCAGCGCATGCCCACACAAGAGAGAGACGTTTCAAACGTCCCAACAGATCATCCACCGCCGTCGCGATGCTGCACATCAAGCACCGCATTCAGGATCGCTTCCGGCGTGGCCGGTGCATCAAGTTTCACAAAATGCCGGTGGTCGGCAATACGCGAGACCGCGTCGCGAATGGCGAGCCACACAGAAATTGCCAGCATCAACGGCGGCTCCCCGATGGCCTTGGACCGGAAGACGGTCGGGACGCGATTGGGTGCGTCCTCGAGGATATGAACCTTGAACACGGGCGGCACGTCGCGGCTGCCCGGAATCTTGTATGTCGAGGGCCCGTGGGTCATCAGCCGGCCCTTCGCATCCCAGACCAGTTCTTCCGAGGTCAGCCAGCCCTGCCCCTGCACGAAGGCGCCCTCGATCTGGCCCAGGTCGATCGCCGGGTTCAGGGAACTCCTGACATCCTGAAGCATGTCCGCCCCCAATACCCGCCTCTCGCCGGTCAGCGTGTCGCTCACG
>JAURLR010000159.1 GCA_030831135.1 Alphaproteobacteria bacterium | reverse complement strand
TGATTACGGGTACGCCCTGATCGCACGGCTGCTGGCATGGCTGGCGGTGCATTACCGCGCGCAACCGAGCCTTGAAGCCATCGCACAGGAAGCCGGGTTGAGCACCTATCACCTCCAGCGCCTGTTCACCCGCTATGTGGGTGTCAGCCCGAAGAAATATGTCCAGTACCTGACGCTTGATCACGCCAAACGGGCACTCGATGAATCCCGAACTGTTCTCGATGCCGCGTTTGAGGCCGGGTTGTCCGGCCCGGGCCGGTTGCATGACCTGTTCGTGACCCATGAAGGCCTGACACCGGGGGAATGGAAGCGCGACGGAGCGGGGATGGAGGTCTTCTATGGCTGGCATGACAGTCCCTTTGGGGAATGCCTGATCGCGGCAACCGATCGCGGTGTGTGCGGGTTGGCCTTCAACGGCACGGGAAATCGCGCAGAGACGCTATCAGACCTTTCGACGAGTTTCGGGAAAGCTGATCTGGTGGAGGCCCCGGATCTGACGCGCGGATATGCCCGGTCTGCATTCTCGGAGGGGGAGATGCACCTCGTGCTGCGCGGGACGCCATTTCAGCTCAAGGTCTGGGAGGCGCTCATGCGTATGCCGATGGGCACCGTGGTCACCTATGCCGACCTTGCAACACGGATCGGTGCCCCGGGATCGGCACGGGCCGTAGCCGGTGCGGTGGCTCGAAATCCGGTGTCCTGGCTGATCCCCTGCCACCGGGTGATCCGCAGCGGTGGCACGATCAGCGGCTATCGCTGGCAGCCCGGTACCAAGCGGGTGATTCTGGCCTGGGAAGCTGCCCAGGCAGAAGGCCGCAACACGCTACAGGGGTAGCTTTATTCACGGAACGCAAACCGCTAGGGTCCGCGCCGAATTGAACGGAGCAGAACGATGGCGGCACGCTATCTCGAAGAGTTTGCGGTGGGTGAGGTGTTTGAAACCGATCCGGTCACCTTGAGCCAGGACGACATTATCGGCTTTGCCGAACGCTATGACCCCCAGGTGATCCATACCGATCCCGCGGGTGCGAAGGCTAGCCCCTATGGTGGCCTGATTGCAAGCGGACACCAGACCATCGGAACGGCCTTCGCCCAGTTCATCCGGATTGGCGTTTTTGCCGAGAACTCTCTGGGCGGGCCGGCCATGGATGGAGTGCGCTGGAGCGCGCCCGTGCGTCCCGGTGATGCCCTGCACACAAGCGTCGAGGTTCTCGAAATCCGCGAATCGAAGTCTCGTCCCGATCGGGGCATCATTCGGCTGCAGTTTCGCACGCGGGTTGAAGCGCGGGAGGTCTCCAGCTTCCAGACGACGACATTTCTGCGGCGGCGTCCTGCGGAGAACGCAGCATGAACGGCTGGTTTCTCGAAGACTTCGAAGTTGGCCGCAAACTGGCGACAGAGCCGGTGCGTCTTGAAGCCGATGAGATCATGGCATTCGCCCGTCAGTACGACCCGCAACCCTTCCATACCGATCTCGAAACAGCCAAGAACACGGTGTTTGAAGGCTTGATCGCAAGCGGGTTTCAGACCGTTGCCACGGCGACCGGTCAGTTCATCCGGACCGGTGTCCTGGACGGGACGGGGCAGGGCGGGCCGGGCATGGAGAATATCCGCTGGCTAGCGCCGGTTCGCCCCGGGGATACGCTTTCCACCGCGATCGAGGTCGCCGAGGCCCGGGCGTCAAAATCCGACCCGTCACGCGGCATCGTGCGCCTGGCCTTTGCCGTCAATACCCAATCGGGTGTGGTCGCTACCTTTGAGACCATCGTGATGGTACGTTCACGCAGCACTTCGGCTGCATGATAGGCTGTCTGCCACCTTTCAACAGTTGATTGTCGAAACAGGCATGATCTCTGCATTTCCCGGGTTCGACCCGGCGCAACTCGGCATGTGGGTGACTTTCGCCCTCGTCTCGGTGGCGTTGGTCCTTTACATGCTCGAGCGGGTATCGCTGGAGCTGACATCGCTCGGCGTGATCTGTGTCCTGCTGGTTTTCTTTCATTTCAATCCGATCGCTGACGCTTCGGGCGAGAATATTCTAGATCCAACCCGTCTGCTGGCCGGTTTTGCCAACCCCGCGCTGCTGACTGTCATCGCGCTTCTGGTGATGGGTGAAGCGCTGGCGCGCACCGGTGTGCTGGAAGCCGGCGCGCAGATGTTCTTCCGCTACGGGCGCGGCCATACAGCACTTGCCACGGGACTGGCCTTTCTGGCCGTGCTCGTCGTCAGTGGCTTCATGAACAACACGCCGGTCGTGGTGATTTTCATCCCGATCATGCAGGCACTCGCCTCGCGCCTGGGCCAGTCCCCCTCGCGGTTGATGATGCCGCTTTCCTTCGCCTCGGTTCTCGGCGGTATGGTGACACTGATCGGCTCGAGCACGAACCTGCTGGTGTCGGGCATGCTCATCGAACTGGGCGAGGAGGGGTTTTCGTTCTTCCAGTTCGCCATTCCGGGCATGGCGCTTGCGTTTATCGGTATCTTTTATGTGGTGTTTGCCTGTCCCCGGCTCCTGCCGGAACGCACGCTTCTGACCAGCGCGATTGCCGGTGGCGGGCGTCAGTTCATGGCGGAACTGAATATCCGCGAAGGGTCAAAATTCGAGGGTATGACGCCGCTGGGCGGGTTCTTTCCTGACCTCAAGGACATGACGGTCCGGATGGTGATTCGGGATTCCGAGCCGTTTTATCCGCCGTTTGACGACAATTTCATCATTGGGAGCGGGGACACGGTCATCGTCGCGGCAACCCGATCCGCGCTGACAGAAGCCCTGAAGGGCGAACCCGAACAGTTCCACCCCGAATTGGGCGCGGACTGGGAGCGGTTCGAGACCGAGGACGGTGCCCAGCGCTGGCAGGTGGGTAACCAGATTCTGGCCGAAGCCATGGTCACACCGGCCTCCCGTCATGTGGGTCAGACACTCGTCCAGATCGGGTTCCGCTACAAATACCACTGCGTCGTCATGGGCATTCAGCGCCGCTCCCAGATGATACGGGCGCGCGTGACCGAGGTCCGCCTGGAGCCCGGTGACGTGTTGCTGATCCAGGGGCGCGAGAGTGATATTCGCGCGCTGCGGGGAGATCAGGACATTCTGCTGGTGGAATGGACGGCGTCCGAGATGCCGGCTGTGAACCATGCGACCAGCACGCTTGCGATCTTTGTCGGGGTGATTGCGGTTGCCGCGCTCGGAATCATGCCGATTGCCATCGCCACGCTGGTCGGAGCCGGGCTGATGCTGGCCACCGGCGTTATCAACATCCGTCAGGCAACCCGCGCGATCGACCGAACGATTGTCATGATGATCGCCGCCGCTCTCGCC
>JAURLR010000158.1 GCA_030831135.1 Alphaproteobacteria bacterium | reverse complement strand
GGCTATCTGAATCGGCCGGAAGCGACATCGGCGACCTTCACGGACGGCTGGTGCCACACCGGTGATGTCGGCTATATCGACGCCGATGGGTTTGTCTATATCGTGGACCGCCTCAAGGACATCATCATCCGCGGCGGCGAAAACATCAGTTGTCTCGAGGTCGAGGAAGCCCTGTACTCGCATCCCGAAATTGAAGAAGCAGCCGTCTTTGGCCTGCCCGATCAACGCCTGGGCGAAAGTGTAGGCGCAGTCGTCAAGACCAGTGGTGGCGTGGAACTGGATGTCGGCACGGTGCGGGAATTTCTGCGCGAGCGGTTGGCCGCTTTCAAGATTCCCGTGCATCTCTGGTGCCAGGAGGAGCAGCTGCCGCGGATCGCCTCCGGAAAAATCGACAAGAAAAAACTTCGCGCCGAGCGGGCCGAACAACTCGGCAAAGGATGATCGAACCAGGTTGCAGGAAATGAAAGTGCTGAAGGTCGTTTTTGAACTTCGAAATGGGTGACATACAAATGGAAAACTTGTTTTCAATAGCCGGAAAAGTGGCCGTTGTCACCGGTGGATCCAGGGGGATCGGCCGCATGATTGCCAGCGGGTTCCTGCAGCATGGCGCGCGAACCTACATCACATCGAGAAAACTCGGAGAACTCGAAGCGACGGCACGGCAGCTTTCGGAACATGGCGATTGCATCGCCATCCAGTCTGACCTTTCCAGCCTGGACGGTGTTGCGGCGTTTGCCCGTGAAATTCGAGAGCGAGAGGACAGGGTGGACATCCTCGTGAACAATGCCGGGGCAACCTGGGGGGCGCCTGTCGATGAGTACCCGGAAAGCGGCTGGGACAAGGTCCTGAACCTGAATCTCAAATCGTTGTTCTTTCTGACCCAGCAAATGCTTCCGGCGCTGCGTGCTGCGGGCAGCGCCGAGGACCCCGCGCGGGTGATAAACATTGCTTCGATCAATGGGCTGGCAAATCCCGGAATGCCCACTTACGCTTACTCCAGCAGCAAAGCCGCGGTCATTCACCTGACCCGCCACCTGGCATCCGACCTGGCCGCGGATCATATCAACGTCAATGGCATTGCACCGGGTTTCTTCCCCAGCAAGATGACCGCTGGCCTGCTGGATCAGTTTGAACAGAAAATGCTGAGGCGCATTCCAAGGGGGCGGCTGGGCGAAGCCGAGGATATCGCCGGCACTGCAATTTACCTTTCTTCGCGGGCGGCGGCCTGGGTAGTCGGGCAAACGCTGGTGCTCGATGGCGGCATGGTCGCATCGGCGGGCTGACCGGCAACCAAAAGACGAACCGCCAGCTGAGCCAAAGCAGTAATTGCGCGCTGAGCAACGGTGCGATCAACGGGGGCAGCGCGGGAAGGCAGAGATCGATCGCCCAGCCGGTGCGGGCCGTTACTTCGGCCCAGCAAAACAATCTGAAACGAGGAGTATCACTGGCCTTCTTTCACCGGCGACTCCGCAGGGTGTGAGTTCTTGCTTGTGGCGCCAGAAATGCGTCGATCAGGGTTGATGTCGTGGCCGTTCAAATAATGGCCTTTGCATGAAAACATACCTTGAATGTATAGTACATACCCAAAGTTCAATTTATCTGTCACCGTGCGCTGGTACCTGTCATCGGTGTGACAGTGAGATTCGGAGGTCACACGATGACATCAGAAAGGCACCTGAAATTTTCAACCAAGCTTGCTTACGGCTTCGGTGCCGTTGCATTCGGGGTGAAGAACAATGGCTTCGATTATTTCCTGTTGATTTTCTACTCGCAGGTAATGGGTGTGGACGCACCATTGGTGGGTTTGGCGCTTCTGATTGCCTTGCTGTTCGATGCTTTTTCCGATCCGGTTGTCGGCTATCTGAGTGACAACACGCATTCACGATGGGGCCGGCGGCATCCGTGGATGTATGCTTCGGCAGTGCCGGTCGCGATCTGCTATTTTCTCTTGTGGGCACCGCCCGCCGGGCTCACCGGCAACGAACTGTTCCCATATGTACTGCTTCTGTCCATCCTGATCCGGGTCTTGATTACGCTCTTTGAAGTGCCGAGTTCAGCTCTTTCGGCTGAACTGACGGGAGACTACGACGAGCGAACTTCGTTGTTCAGCTATCGATACTTTTTCGGCTGGACGGGCGGCACAATCATGGCAACCATTGCCCTGGCGGCTTTTCTGGTGCCCACCGAAGCGATCACGAATGGTCTGTTGAATAGGCAGGGATATACAACCTATGGGATTGTCGCGTCCCTGTTGATTCTGATCTCCATCCTGGTCACTGCCGTGGGTACGCACAGTCAGATTCCATACTTCAAGCCTGCACCGCCCAAGGTGGCCATGAGCCTGAAACGTATTTTTTACGAGATCTACCAGACCCTGGCGGACAGGTCGTTTCTGGCGCTTTTCCTGGCCGCATTGTTCGGGGCGGTTGCGGCAGGTTTATCGGCCGGGCTTTCTTTTTATATCAGCGGATATTTTTGGGAATTCAGTACCGATCAGATCTCCATCATTTCGTTTTCCATCATCCTTTCAGCCTTCATCGCACTGTTTTTGGCGCCCATGCTTTCGCATCGTATCGGCAAAAAACGGGGTGCGATCCTCGTCGGTATCGTTGCGTTCACGATCGCGCCGGCACCCGTTGTACTGCGCCTGCTCGGATTGATGCCAGAAAATGGTGACCCCGCGCTGTTTCCGATTATCTGGTTTGCCGTGGTTTCTGAAGTTACGCTGGTGATCACCCTGTCCATTCTGACCAGTTCGATGATGGCTGACCTCGTGGAAGCCAGTGAGATCAGAACTGCCCGTCGCTCTGAAGGCGTTTTGTTTGCGGCAACTACCTTCGCCCGGAAAGCGGTTCAGGGATTCGGTGTGCTGGCGGCATCAGCGGTGTTGACCGTTGCGCAATTTCCAAAGGGTATCGCACCCGGCCAGGTCCCGGACGAGGCGGTGTTCCGCCTGGGCCTTTATTACGCCCCGACCCTGTTTGTCATCTGGATGTTGATGATTGCCAGCATCAACCTGTACAGCATCGACCGCGATAAACATGAAGATAATCTGCGGGCGCTTGCAGAAAGGCAAAAATAGGGCATGCCGGTGCCCGCCGGGCACCGGAGTCACCATTGCCAGCCGGGGCTCTCTCGCGCCCTGAAAGTCCATGCGCCGGTGGCGCGCATTCCGCCATCACTGTCGTCGATGAAGCGGCGGGCGTTTGCCTGCGGGTAATCCCTGATATCTAATAAAAATACTTGATCGATATTGGAACATACTGTATGTTCAATTTTCCTGAGCGCACCCGCGATGAAGAGGAGCGCCAGTTTGCACCCAGGTGGAGGAACCATGAGAGTATTCAGTCGGAATTCCAATCATGTTCCAGGCAGAGCCGTGCGCACGCCGATGCTCTGTTTGGCTCTTGTTGGCGGCGTCGCGGCGCACCTTCCGGTCGTGGCCCAGGAAAGTGGCCTCGTTCTGGAAGAGGTGATCGTTACAGCCACCAAGCGTGAAACCACACTGATGGACACAGGCATTTCCATCAGCGCTTTTTCTTCGGAGAAACTCCAGGAATTCGGCATTCAGAACCTGGATGATCTGAGCGCCAACACGCCGGGGCTTTCCATCAGCTCCAGCGAGCGAATCACGATCCGCGGCGTGGGTATCGACAGTCTCGCATTAGGGATCGACCCGGCTGTGGGGACCTACATGGATGGATACTATGTGCGGGGTGTGGGCCCCTACACGGTAAACAACTTCTTCGACGTGGAACGCATCGAAGTTTTGCGCGGGCCGCAGGGCACGCTGTATGGCCGCAACACGGCAGGCGGTGCCATCAACATCATCAGCAAGAAGCCACAGCAGGAGTTCGAGGGTGAAGTCAATGTCGAGTTGGGCAACGAAGGCTACGGCGTATTCCAGGGCATGTTGAATATCCCTCTGGGAGAGCGGTTCGCATGGCGTATTTCGGCCTCACAGATCAATCGCGACGGGTTGCAGAAAAACGATGTCGGACCAGATGTTGACGAGCTTGACGACGGGACGCTCGACACGACTTTTCGCGCCAACTGGACTGACAGTTGGCAAACGGATCTGAGGTTCTTCGCCCACCGACGTGATGGGCGGCCAAGCTCAAGATATCAGCTGAACCCTTACCTGACCGAAACGCGGGTCTATCCGGGGGCTATCACGATCAACCATACCTGGGGCTGGGACCAGGAAAATCCCGCGGTATTGGACGAGAGCAGGACCAGCCAGGATTTTGCGAACCTACTGGATGAAGACTACGACAACATCGTCATGACCAACCTGTTTTCCGCCGGCAATGTCGATATCAAGTGGATCGCGGGGTGGTCCGATTTCCTGCGGAACTCCGCGGGTGACGTGGACTGGTCTTCGTCCACGCGGTCGAGCTCCGTGAATAACATCACCTCCGATGTCGAACAAATGACACAGGAGTTGCAGTTCATTTCCAACTTTGATGGCAAGACCAATTTCATTGCCGGGCTGTTCTACTTCGAGTCTGAAGAGCGGCTTTACTACGACTTTGCAAACGCGGTCGACCCGATTTTCTCGACTTCATTGAATTGGGATACCGAATTCGTAACCCTGGCTCTGGCCAGCCCAACCTATGGCCCGCGTTTTCCCCTGGTGACGCTGCCAGGAGCGCTGATGAGCCAGCTCGTGCTGGGCGGATTCGGGTTTCCCGACTACCAGGGTGACCCGAAGAATCGTGTTTTCTGGTTCGATACCAATCTCGAGTCCGAGTCCTATGCCGCGTACGGTCAGATTGATTACGATGTCTCCGACAGCCTCAACCTGACCATTGGCGCGCGCTACTCCTACGACGAGAAGGATGGCAGGGAAGTAGTATGGGGAATGGTTCCGATGAGGGAAGATTTCGGCGCGATTCCGATTGGTGATGTCACCGGTGACGGTGTTCCGGATTACGGCGTGATCGAATCTGAGACCCACAAGGCGCTTGGTAACAGCATCGCCTATCCGCTCAATACCGGTGATATCGGCCAGTCCAAGATGGACTGGAACAATCTCAGCGGCCTGATTCGGCTGGATTACACGCTGCAAAATGGTGGCTTCGTGTACGGTTCGATATCGACGGGTTACCGTTCCGGCGGCTTCAATCTGGGCACCATCGCGCCGGGCGTAGACTCTTTCGACGAAGAGACGCTGATCTCCTATGAAATCGGCTACAAAGG
>JAURLR010000157.1 GCA_030831135.1 Alphaproteobacteria bacterium | reverse complement strand
TCTTGAACAAGCCCTCACCCTGAGCCGGACAAAGGGCGAGGGCGGCAACCTCATACTTCGACAGGCTCAGCATGAGGTTGTTTTGAGAACGCGTTCTGACGGCAGGAAGAAATGACAAGGGCTACCGACATTCAACCGGGCAACCACATGCGTTAATGGGTTCCCGCCTGCGCGGGAACGACGCATGATTGTCGCTGCACGCGTTGAGTTCCTCTTGTCATTGCGAGGCGCAACGCGACGAAGCAATCCAGTATCGGGCCGGGTCTGCTCTGGATTGCTTCACCCTCGGTTCGCAATGACGCGGTAAAGCAGGAACAAAACCCATGGCCACCGAAATTCCCTACAACCGCGAACTCGATTTCGAATACGGCAAGGTCGATGAACTCGGCCTGCGGATCCGCCGGGTGATTGCCCGCAACCCCAGCGCCTTCACCTTCCATGGCACGGGCACATACATCCTCGGGCGCGGGCAGGTCGCGATTGTCGATCCCGGGCCGGATCTGGCCGAACATGTGGATGCGCTGCTCGATGCGATCCGGGGCGAGACGGTCAGCCATATTCTGGTGACCCACACCCACACCGACCATTCGCCCGCCGTGAAAGCCGTGCAGGCCGCCACCGGCGCGCCCAGCTATGCCTATGGCCCCCACGGCACAAGGCCCGAAGACGGGGCGAGCGAGGGCGGGGCGGACTACGACTTCACCCCCGATCATGTCGTCGGCGATGGCGACGTGATCACCGGCAATGGCTGGTCGGTCGAGGCGCTGCACACGCCGGGCCACTGTTCCAACCATCTGTGTTTCCGGCTGCGCGAGGAAGACGCGCTGTTCTGCGGCGATCACGTGATGGGGTGGTCCACCAGCATCGTCTCGCCGCCCGACGGGAACATGGCGGATTACATGGCCTCGCTGGAGAAGGTCGGAAAATTCGGCGCCAGCCGCTACTTTCCGACCCACGGCGCGCCCATCGAGGAGCCCGAACCCTATGTGAAGGCGCTGCTGGCCCATCGCCACGAACGCGAGGCCCAGATCATGGCCGAGCTCGCGAACGGCCCCGCCACCATCGCCGAGATGGTCCCGCGCATGTACGCCGCCGTCGACCCGAAGCTCTATCCCGCTGCCGCGCGGTCGGTGCTGGCCCACCTGATTCACATGGTGGAGACGGGGCGGGTGAAGGCGGACGGGGATGTTTACCGGCTATTTGCAAACTAGAATCGTCATGGCCGGACTTGTTCCGGCCTTCCACGTCGTCGATCATCGGATTAGCTGAACGGCAGGCTGGGAGTCAGGATGTCAGGTGCCTGGGTCTACATCATGACGAACAAGCCCAACGGGACGCTTTACGTCGGCGTGACATCTGATATCGCGCGCCGCACATGGGAACATCGGGAGGGTGTGGTGGACGGATTCACGAAAAAATACAGCCTGAAGCGGTTGGTTTATGTCGAAAGTCATGCCGAAATTGCGACGGCAATCCAGCGCGAGAAAACCATCAAGCACTGGCCGAGGGCATGGCGGGTAAACCTGATTCTTGAAGGAAATCCTGACTGGGATGACCTCTACCACACTCTCGTCTAGAGGCGGGTTGTCACACCGACGTGGATGCCCGCAACAAGTGCGGGCATGACGTTCTGGAAAATTACGGTCATGGCCGGACTTGTTCCGGCCATCCACGTGGTCGAAACAAGCGCGTTGGGTAATGGGTAAGTCGCCTCACTCCGGCGTGATGTAGTAGCGCCCGCGCAGGAACTTCGAGAGGGGTACCAGGCGGTTCGGGTCCGGGTCCTGTGGTGTGGCGATCCAGCGTTCGAATTCGGCGAGCGCGATCCGGGTGATGCCCGCGATATCCAGCGCGCGGGTGTCGTCGAGGGAGCGGAATTCCACGTCCAGCAATTCCCCGTCGCCGGTGCCGATCTCGCCGCTGACACCTTCGGCATTGGCCACCAGAAAACGTGCATCGAAGCGGCGGGGGCGGCCGGGCGGGGTGATGGCGCGGAAGAAGTAGTCGAGACCTTCGAGATGGGGGCGGAAGCCGCCGGGCGAATCAGCCGCGCGTTCGCCGAGCAGCAGGCCGGTTTCCTCGAAGGTTTCGCGCACCGCCCCGGCGGCAATTGCGCGGGCGCGGGTCGGGTTGGCGGCGCGTTCGAGGCGAGCCTGAACATCTGCGGGTAGCGCGCTGGCGGGGTCGAGCGCAGCGTCGATAGGGTCGACCCGCCCGCCGGGGAAGACATAGGCATGGGGCATGAAGACATGGTTGCGGTGTCGCCGCCCCATCAGGACCTCAAGGGTCCCGTTGCGGCGCTTGCGCCAAAGCACCATGGTCGCGGCATCGACGGGACGCAGCGATGTCTTTTTGGGTGCCTTGCCCACTACTTGATGGGTGAGAACTTCGTCGGCACCAGGTACCGGTTCTTCTGGTCGATCACCCGGTGGCCATTGCCGGCCTGATAGACCGCCCAGCCCGGATCGGCGACGGCCTTGGCCTGGCGTTCCTCGCGCTGGGCCTGATTGTCCCAGTACCAGAGATGGACAACTTGATTGATCTGGCCGGTGATCGAACTGAAATAGCCGATCAGCTGCCAGCCGGCCCGGTCGATGACCGGCTTGGCCAGCGCCTTGGTGATGGCGACGTAGTTGGGCACCTGGGCGTACTGGATCGTATAGGTGCGTTCATCGACGAAGCCCTGGGGGCTGCCATTGCCCTTGAAGGCAAAGGGCTCGACCACATCGGTCGCCTGCAACAGGCGGTTTTCCTGCGAGATGATCTTGTCGGAACTGCCGTTGCGGTAGTCGGTCCATTCCGGATCGTTGTAGAGTGCTTCCCGGCGATCCTGACGGACCTGCGCGTTCTCCCATTTCCAGTAATGGACGACCGAGTTGAGGCCCCCGGTTTCGACCGTGTAGTAGCCCGCCGGCTCGAAGCCATGCTTGATCTGCAGCGGCTGGCCGACCTCTTCGACATTTTTCAGGAATGCCGGCATCTGGCCCGGCTTGATAGCGTAGGTGCGTGCGTCGACAATCATGATGCCGTCTCCCCCGTGTTCGGTATGTTCCGGGTTGTTCCCAACCCCTTGTGCCGGTGTATCGTGACACGGCTGGCGGTCACGGGAAAGACAGGGGAGGCGAAAGCCGCACATGGAAGATGCAAAGATTTTGCAGGTCATCGAGACCGGTGCGATTCTGGGTGAAAGCCCGGTCTGGTCGCCCGCTGAGCAGGTGCTCTGGTGGGTCGATATCAAGGCGCCCGCGCTGCACCGGTACGACCCGGCAACCGGGGCCGACAGGAGCTGGTCCTTGCCGCAGGAGACCGGGTCGATTGTCCTGCGTGCCGGCGGCGGGCTTGTGGCCGGGATGCGGGACGGCTTTGCGTTTCTGTCGATCGAGGGCGAGGGGGTGAGGCTCGACGGGATCGGAAATCCCGAACCGGACCGTCCCGAAAGCCGCCTGAATGATGGCCGTGTCGACCGACAGGGGCGCTACTGGGCGGGCTCGATGCACGATCCCGAGGGACCGCCGCAGCACTATTTCGAGCGGGAGCCGGTCGGGGTGTTCTATCGACTGGATGGCGATGGCACGATCCGCCCGATGATCGACGGCATTCTGGTGTCCAACGGTCTGTGCTGGTCGCCGGACGGAACGACGATGTATGCGGCGGATTCGCCGACCCGCACGATCCGGGCCTG